>CANETO010000086.1 GCA_947440895.1 Planctomycetaceae bacterium
CCGGCGTCAGTGTTCCCGAGATCACGAAAGCGTCCACGACGAGCCTCCCCCTACGGCAAGGCAGCCGCCCGGAACATCTCGACGAATTGCTCCACCATCCACGGCATCACGAGAACGAGCATCGCCGCCATGGCAACCAGTCGCGGGGCGAGCCCCACCAGCGGCTCGTGAATGCCGGTGGCTGCCTGCACGAGGCCCGTGAGGAATGCCACCACAAAACCCGCAAGCAACACCGGCGCGATGACGAGCAATCCGGAGAGGATCGCCTGCCGAACCAGTTCCACGAGGTTGCCATCGGTCATGCTTCACGCTCCTCACGGGTCCGTCTCATGGGGCCGTATGGCGAACGCCGTCGAGCAACGACCTGACCACCAGCGACCAGCCATCGGCGGCCACGAACACCATCAGCTTGAGCGGTAACGACACGAGCGTCGGCGGCAACATCACGAGCCCCGTCGAGACCACGAGCGTCGCCACGAGCACATCGAGCACGAGAAAGGGGAGCAGCAGCCGGAAGCCGATCGCGAAGGCCGTCTTCAGCTCGCTGACGAGGAATGCCGGCAGCAGCGTCTCGACCGGCACGTCGTCGTACGTGGCCACGCGTTTGGGGGCGGTCGGATGCCGCGAGAGGAAGTAGAGCATCGTGTCACGGTTGCCCGACTGCTCGATCTGCGTGGCCATCCACCGACGCACCGGCAGCGTGCCCTGTTCGTAGGCCGTGGCCAGTTCGATCCGTCCCTGCTGGTAGGGCTCGACGCCGTCACGATAGGCGGCGGTCCAGACTGGCCACATCACCAGCGCCGAGAGGAAGAGGGCCAGCGACGTGAGAATCTGGTTGGAGGGGAGCTGCGGCGTGCCCAGCCCCTGCCGCACGAGCGTCAGCACGATCGACATCCGCACGAAGCAGGTGGTCATCAGCAGCACCGCCGGAGCGAGGCTCGCCACACCAAACATTACCGCGGCGGAGAGCGTGGCATCGAGCGAACGGCCGCCAATCACCTTAGAGATCAGGCTGGAGACTGCCGAGACGTCGCCACTCTCGGCCCGCAAGCCATGCTGCTGCGGCGGTGCTGGAGACTGTTCCATCGCGGAGGGCGGTGCGATCGCGGGCAGGAGCGCCGGCTCGGCGGCCGACGGCGCGGGCGAAGCCGCTGCGGCGGGCGGGAGCGTGACCGAGTCGAAGGCCACGCTTGCCGGCTGCACACGCTGGTTCGGCTCCGCGCGGGCGTCCACAGGAAACGTGACCGTGGCCAGTGCCATCACCAGAACCAGCGGCGGAAGGATCTGCAGGTTGACTTTCGGGAGAGCCGGTCTCCCGACACGCCGGCGGAAGGTCATGCCGCCTCCTTGTCCGCACGGGCTGAGGCCAACGGCTGGCCCGGCGGGACGATGCTCCGAGCGGGTGCCGGCGGCCGCAGCGGCGGATGCTGGCCACGGCAGGCGGCGGCGATGCAGGCGGTTGCCTGCGGATCGGAGAGTTCAGCGAGCGTGTGACAGCCCGCCGCCGACACGCCGACAAGCAGGGTTTTGGGTCCGAATCGCACGATCCGCACGGCATGCTGGCCACCGAGCGAGCCCTCTCCCAACACTTCGAACACATCGGGGGGCAGCAGCGTCGCCCGCCGCTTGGTGAGTGCCGTTCCTGCAACAACCACCGCGAAGGTAGCCGCGATCGCAGCCAGCAGCTTCCAGTCGGTGAGTTGGCCCGGTCTGCCAGCGGAGGCGTTCGGATCAGTCGACAGATCGATTGGCGTGGAGGAGCCGCGGGCGGTCAGCGGCAGGGCAGGCAGAACCTGTGGAACGCCCTGGGGAACACGTCCTCCAGAAGCGCGGGCGGTATTTCCTGCCGGCTGCGGCGACGCAGTCTCCAGAGAGGCTGGCTGCGGTGCTCCCATGCTCGATCCGCCAGACGGTGCATCAGGCATAAAGATGTCGGGAGAAGGCGCGATGGCGGCCGTCGGTTCGGATTCAGCTGCCCAAGCGGGGGCTGCACAGACGCAGACGGCAAGAATCACCGCCGCCGCTCGCCCCAGCCCGAGGCCGTTGGTGGACTGTCTGGAGCCGCCGGAGGCCTGCGGCAGTTCGGTACCGTGAGCGTCGTCATCGCCAGCCCAGTCGATGCGCGGCTGGTGCCGGCTCGTGGCCGGAGACCGGCCTACGGCGAGAGGATCGCGGCGGCTCCCCGCCCACCAGAGGAATCCCGCCAAGAGTCCGACGCAGATACTCGTCGCGGCCAACCAGACCTGTCGCGGCACTTCGTCGAAGCGTCCAGCCGAGAGTAGGGTGATCAGATCGTCGGTTCCTGGGGACTGCTTCGCCGGCTGACCGCTCGCCGTCGGAGCCGTGGGAGCGGCTGAAGGCTGGTGGCCTGGCGTCCCTCGGGCAGCCATCTCGCGACGGGCCAGCCCGGGTGAGTAGGTGGGAAAGCTGGTGACGACCACACGCCGCTGGGCAGGGTTATTGGTCGCTGGCAGCAGGCTCTGCACATGACGGCGGATCCGTTCCATCTCCTGGGCCTCGATGGCAACCGGCTGCAGCACCGGTTGGCCGGCCCGCTCCGCCGCCGCCCGGCACGCGGCCTGAAAGTAGCTGTCGGGCACCGCGATCGAAACAAGAATGGACTCGGGAACATCGCCCGCAACCGCGGGGGCCGTCGGCGGGGCGGCGGGCGGAGCCGCAGCAACGATGATGGCCGAACGCGGGCGGATCTCCGCGGGCGCGTTGGCAGCGGCGAGTTTTTGCCCCGGAGCGGACGGGCTGGCTTCGGCTGCGGTGGACCGATCGGCCGGTGGCTCGTCAGGCCCCGGGGGCAATGGCATGGTTGCCGTCGAGGCAAAATCCACCGTCACATCCACCGTCGCCCCTTTGAGAAAGGCCAGTGACTGCCGCACCTTCGTCGCCAAGTGGTGCTCGTGGGCGACCTTGCGTGCCAGTACCGGATCGGCGGCGGCCAGTGCCGCCGCTTCACGATCTTCTTCAGCCTTGAGCGGACCGGCATAGACGCGGCCGCTCCGCAGATCGGTGACCGCTACCCGGTCTGGTGTCAATCCGGCGATCGACGCGCTGACGAGCACGCGGATGGCCTGCACGCGGACCGGGTCGAGTTCCATATCGGGCTGGGTGCGGACGTTCACGCTGGCAGTCTTGGTCGGACCGCCACTCTCGAGACTGTGGTGCGTTTCGGTGTCGTAGAGCACTGCGGCCCGTTCGATGCCGGGCATCGAGCAGATGACGAGCGACAGTTCCTCCTGCGTGGCTACCCGCAACAGTTCACCCTGAGCGGCCCTGCTCTGCCACGGGCTGTTCTTCTCGAGGGCGCGGCGGAGACTGCCGCCAAACTCGCGCGGCAGGGCCTCGGCATCGACCAGTGCCCGCATGTAGGCGCTCTGTCGGCTACGCGGCACCCAGACCCGTCCGCCATCGGTACGGTGGTCGGTGAGCTGCGCCCTGTCGAAGGCCGCCTCCATGATGGCCATCTCGGACGATGGCAGCGTCATGCCGGCGAGAAGTTCGACCTCTTCGCTCGATGGCCGATCGCGGAGCAGCCAGACCGCCCAGCCGATCGATGCGGCGACGAGCCCCAGGGCGATCACCTGCGCCGGCGTGACGAAGAGCGGCAGGCGGCCGCGAGGCAATGTCGAGGGATGCTGTGCGTCCATGCACTGCCCTTCGTGACGGAGGTTGAACGGATGGTCTGAAACGTGGATGAAGGACCTGAAAAGGCGATGCGTCGGTCGTCTGACGCCGGGATCGGCGACAGGGCAAAGGCTCCGTTAGGCAGCCAATCGCTGGGACTGCAGCCGCGGCAGCCGCAGCGTGATGGCCACGCCCCCTTCCGGGCAATTGGCCGCATGGAGCGTGCCGTTGATCCGGGCCACGGCCGCCCTGACAGCAGCCAGAGCCAGGCCGGCACCCTCCGGTGCGAACCCCGTTTCCGGCGGTGACTGCGTGGTCTGATTCAGCCACGTTCGTACGCCCTCGGGAAGCGACGGTCCGGAGTCGGCGACTTCGATCTCAATCGCGTCGCCGACGTCGACGCTGGTGACAATCACCTCGCGGACCACGGGCGACTCGTAACCGGACACCGATTCGGCGGCTGACTCAAATGCCCGGCGGACGAGCGGTTCAAGCGCCCGGCGGACGAGCGCCGGATCGGCGAGGAGCGACTGCTCGTGGTACCGTTCGACATCGAGCGTGGCTGACAGAGGGTGTCGCCCCTGTTCGCGGCGAACCCGGGCACAATCCGCGACGATGGCCGCCAACAGTCCTTGATGCTGATGAAAAGGCTGATGAGCAAGCACGGATGGCAGACCGCGACCGGGACTGTCAGAACGACGATGGTGGGATGAAGGCGTCATGGGGGGGCCGATCATTACGACGCAGAGAGCGAGTGGACGGCCGCGGGCATTCCGCAGACCTCGTCCATAACCCAGCGATTGACGTCGGCGAGCACCGACTTCGACAGGTCGTTCTTGCCGGGGTAGATCCGCATCGCCAGTGCCGCGCCGGCGGCATGAAAGAGACGGAGCGTGCGATCGGTGTGGGATGCCCGTTCCAGCACGCTCGACCGCTGGCAGCAGTACAGCATAGGGAGACGACGGACGGCAGCGAGTTGCGAAAACAGCGACTCTTCCAGCGGAAATGGCCCACCCAGCGAGATGACGCCAGCGAATTCCCGCGGATGACGGCAGGCGATGCGAAACGCGTCGGAACCGCCCCGCCCCTGCCCCACCAAAAAGATCCGCTGTGAATGGATCGCGATCCGATCACGCACCCGTTCGATCGACCTCCAGACGGCTTCGTCGAGCCCCATGGCCGGCGACTCCGCCGCGGCGATGACCGGTTCCACGGCGACGAAGTTGCGGAGGCTGACCCGCTTCATCACCCGCCCGATTTCAAACGATTTTTTGCCCGCCGACACCGGCGCCGTGTCGGGCAGCCAGACGAGAAGTGGATAGTCATAGCCCGGCTCGTGTCCCAGCGGGGTAAACAGCCGGTCGTCGCCCAACCATGCGGATGCCGCAGAGTCGAGGCGGGGGCCAGCCGCGACGCTGGCCGATCCACGGCGACCAGAGCCACTCCGCATGGATGGTTTCGGAAGGCGACTGCTCATCGGGCACCTCGTGGATAGGATCGGACTCGTGCGAGCGA
Source organism: Planctomycetaceae bacterium (assembly GCA_947440895.1). GTDB lineage: Bacteria > Planctomycetota > Planctomycetia > Pirellulales > UBA1268 > CAMCQY01. Next base: position 5,152 of record CANETO010000086.1, read on the forward strand.
AGCAAAAAATGCCTGCCGACCCGCTGGTTTCTCCAAGCCAGCGGTTTGTAGCCGAAGGTGCACCACCCGGCAACGTCAGGATCACAGCTCGCCATGACCTGCGCAGGCAGGGCAAGACAGGCAGTTCAGGGTGGCCGCATCCACGACAAACACGGCCTTCTGACAGAGCTCGGACCCTTTTGACCGCACGGGGATCATGCCGAAGTATGGCCGGTGAGCCGGTCCATCACACCGACGAGTTCCTTCACCGCAGCGATGCTCTTGTCGAGCGCAGCCCGTTCCCCGGGCAGCAGCGACAGCTCGATGATCCGCTCCACGCCGCCGCTGCCGAGCACGACCGGCACGCCGACGAAGTAGCCGCCGACGCCGTATTCCTTGTCGCAGAAGGCCGCACAGGGCACGAGCCGCTTCTTGTCCCGAACGACGGCCTCGACCATCTGCGTCGTGGCTGCCGCGGGGGCATAGTAGGCGCTCCCGGTCTTGAGCAGGCTCACGATCTCCGCACCGCCGTTACGGGCGCGGGTGACGATCGCCTCGAGCCGGTCCGGAGCGATCAGCTGCGTGACTGGAATGCCGCCCACGCTCGTGCAGCTGGGGATCGGCACCATCGTGTCGCCGTGGCCTCCCAGGAGCATCGCGGCGATGTCCTCCACGCTCACGCCGAGTTCGAGCGCCAGGAAGGCGCGATAACGGGCCGTGTCGAGAATGCCCGCCTGACCGATGACGCGGGAGGGAGGAAAACCGGTGACCTGGAAGGTTCGCTGAACCATCGCGTCGAGCGGGTTGCTGACGACGATGACCACGGCCTGCGGGCTCGACTCACGGATCTGGGCCGCCACGTCGCCGACGATCTTGGCATTGGTCGAGAGCAGATCGTCGCGGCTCATGCCCGGCTTGCGGGCGATGCCCGCCGTGACCACGACCACATCGCTGCCCGCGGTATCGGCCCAATTCGTGGTGCCCGTGAGCCGTGAATCAAACCCGACGATCGGCGAGGCCTGGAAGAGATCGAGCGCCTTGCCGGCGGGCATGCCTTCGGTGGCTGGAATGTCGAGGAGCACGATGTCGCCCAGTTCGGCGCTGGCGCACCAATGGGCCGTGGTCGCGCCGACGTTACCGGCACCGATGATCGAGATTTTTGCGCGTCGCATGATTCAGGCTTCCTGGGAAACGGGACACGGGAAAAGAGTCGTTGAATGGGACCTTGGTTGTCGCGACCGACTCCCGCCCGGGCAAGACCCGCCCAAAAACCGCGGGCCAGTCAGGGCAGCTCGATCCTGTCGGGTAGCGAGCCGCGGGCTTTCGAAGCGCGGCGGCGGGAGTCACGGGCAGAAGACCAGGCCGCCAGAGCGATCGCCAGTGCGATGGCCGAGGCGATCCCCAGAAAGGCCCAGCCCATCGCGTTGACTTCCCTGATCGGGCTCGGCGGCGACTGCCAGACTGCCTCTCGTCCGATCAGCAGCGCGGTCTCCTGACGGCGTCCCCTCTGTTCCTTGTCCCCCTGCGACGCAGAGATGTTGACCTCCGGAAGCGGATAGCCGTAGCGCTTGAACGCACACCCGGACACCCTCACGCGTTCACCAATCTGCTGGCCTGTCGGCATGCCCTCCGGCAGCGTCCGGACGCAGCAGACGACCGGATAAGTCTCCTGCAGTCGCCCCTGCACTTTGATCAGCGGCGTCGGCACGAAGACGAACAGTTCCCAGTAATGGTCGATGCCGAGTTGCAGCCGTCGCAGTGGATCGTCGACCTCGATGCGAATCGCCCGACGGGCCACGCCCTCGACCGTGAATGCCCCGCCCCTGTGGCTTGGAAACCAGCCGCTCTCGGGGTTTACGAGCGGCACGATGTCGCCCGGCGGGCCAGCGGCCGCAGCCATGGCCGCGGTCGTGGTCCGCCCCATGGCGGCGAGCATCGCGTAGAACGCTTCGGTGTCGCCGGCCCCAAGCTTCTGGCCGTCACGAACCGAATCGAACAGGCCGTAGTCCATGCCAAGTCTGCCCAGCGGTGTCGTCGGAAACCAGCTCACACTCGTGGCCGCCAGCAACAGCGTGGGGGCCGCAGTCAGCGGCCCGTCGCCGCTGGACGGCACCGCGAAGCCCGGCGATTCCGAAAGCGGTAGCCCGGTAACAGCAGCGGGCTCGTCGATGCTGGCGTCCCGCGGCCAGGCCTTTGGCACCTGATCGGCAAGGACA
>CANETO010000087.1 GCA_947440895.1 Planctomycetaceae bacterium
AATGCCCGCAGTATCCGCGGCTCGATCAGCCCGTCGATGTGGCGGGAACTCAACAAGCTCTACTGGCGGCTCTCCGATGCCGCCCTGCCGGCACGGGTGGCGGAATCGCCGCACGATTTCTGCGAGGAGGCTCAGATCGGCGTGCTGCTGTTTCACGGCGTGTGCCAGGCGACGCTCATCCACGACGAGGGCTGGCACTTCATCCAACTCGGTCGGTATCTGGAACGGGCCGAGAAGGTGCTGCGTATTCTCGACTCCAAGTTCGGCCTCCTCGAGCGGGCCGGCGCCGCCGACCTGCCGATCAGCAACCTGCAATGGGGCGCCGTGCTCAAGAATTGCGTCGCCTACGAGGCCTACCAGCGGCTCTACATCAGCCGAGTCGAGCCGGAGCGGGTTGTTGAGTTTCTGCTGACGAACCCTGAGTTTCCGCACTCGGTGCGGTTTTGTCTGACGCAGATCCTGCAGTCACTCACCGAGATCAGCGGACGTCTCCCCGATCGCTGCGATGACGAGGTCGTGCGGACGGTCGGTCGGCTACTGAACGATCTGGTCTATCTGGACGGTGCCGAACTCGATGGCGAGGGACTGCACTCGTTCCTCGGCAACTCTCTCTCACGCTGCGCAAGAATCGGGAACCTCCTGCAACAACAATACGCCCTGCAGTAGCTGCACGAGACACCGGCCCGAAGCCCCTTGGAGAGATCGTGATGATTCTCGAAATCCAACACGAAACCGAAATGAGCTATTCGCAGCCGGTGAGCGAATGGCTCTGCGAACTGCGGATGGAGCCGATGAGCGACGCGACACAGCGTTGCCACTCGTTCCAGATCAGCGTCGGCCAGCCCGTGAATCTCTGCCATTACCTGGACGGCTTCGGTAATCGCGTGCATCACTTCAATCTCCTCAAGCCCCCCACGTCGCTGCGGATCCTCGCCGCCAGCGTCGTCGAGACGGAAGACACGGGCATCGGGCCGATGGCCAGCCAAATAGCCTTTTCGGCTGAAGGTTCTTTTGACGGCTGGCAATTGCCGCTCGAGGCGGTCGACTATCTGCCGCTCCGCGGGCCGGCACGCTCCACGCCGCTGCTGGAGCCGCTCCTCGCCGAACTGCGGCCGACGCCACGGATTCGTGTTGGGATGTGGGTCTGTCAGGTCGCCGAGTGCATTCGCGGTCGATTCGAATACGCCCGGGATGTCACCGATGCCACCTCGCCGATCGACCATTTGCTGGCCCGCGGCAAGGGTGTCTGCCAGGATTTCACCCACCTGATGATCGCCGTCCTGCGATCGTTCGGCGTGCCGGCCCGGTATGTCAGCGGCTACATCCACCGGGAAAACAAGGAGTCGCAGAGCCACGCCTGGTGCGAGGTCTGGTTGCCTGACATCGGCTGGACGGGGTTCGACCCCACCAATGGCTGCCCCGTCAATGGGCATTTCGTGAAGACCGCGGTGGGCAGGGATTTCACCGATGTGCCGCCGAACAAAGGAATCTACCGCGGTGCCGGCAACGAACGCATTCAGGTCCGTGTCGCCACCCGCACGCTCGAACGCCTGCCCTCCCTCTCCTGGCATGATCAACTCGCGCCGCTGGACGTGCCAGTGCACTCCGTGCTTCGGACGATGCCCGTGCCTGGAGACGCGGAAGAGGCCAACCAACAGCAGTAGCGGGCTTCACGAAGGCGTGCCGGCCTGCCGTTCAATCAACGCGATCAGTTGCTCGGCGATCTCGGCCCGCGCGGCTGCGATGATCGGTATCGGCCGCCGGACATCGTAGGGCTGGCCATCGATTCCCCAATACACGCCCCCTCGTTCCTCCACCCAGAGCTTGACCGGTAGTGTGTCCCAGGCCATCTGCTTGGGAGACTCGGCTGAGTTGTCGTGAATGACGGCCAGCCGACGCTTGGCTCCCAACCCCAGCGCGGCCATGGAGTGGGGCACCCGGCTCTCAATCGCCATCGTGTGAGCCCCCGTCCGCAGATGGTCGTGCAGCTTCACGAATGCCGGATGGGATCGGCTGGCGTCGCTCTGCAGATTCAGGAGCAGGCAGCCGTCTTTAAGCCTGCCGCTGGAGGCGAAATCGGGAATTGGCAGCCACCGTGGCCCGTTCTCCATCACCCTCAGGAGCACGGCACCGCCCCCATGCTCGGCAACGCCGAGCGTCGTGCCGTCGAGCGTGAGCATCACCGAGATCCGTGGCTCGCCCCGTTCGAGAATCGCCACCATCGGCCCACAGAGGCCCATCTCACCGCAGATGGAGGCCGTCGTGCCATCCAGCGGGTCGACGAGCCAGGCCTTGGGCAGGGCATGGAAGTCCGTCGTGCTTGGCCCCTCTTCGGAAATGATGGGAACAGGATTGATCGCGGTGAGCGCTCGGCTCAGATGACGGTCGAGGCTGAGGTCGAGCGCCGTTACGTAGTCTCCAACCGATTTTTCCGTGATCGAACGGCCGTCCACTCCTGACGATAATTCGCCAACTCCGTGCCCGGCAGCCTGGGAATCGTTTTCCCGCAAGGCGCCGTCCGTGGCCTCGATCACGGCTCTGGCCATGTCCAGCGCGGCAGCCGACAGCGGCCGGTCGGTCCGCTCTGCAGTCTCCACACTGCGAAGCAGGTCGGATCGGAAAGGCAAACCAGATCGCATGTCGAAACGTCCGCGGGAAAATGGGTCGGGCTCCACCGGTGCACAGGCGGACCGGGAGAATGTAGAGGGTTTCGGCCGCGCGCAACACCCGGCGGGCGTCACGGCTGTGGGGCCCGGGCCCGCTTGAAGGGGTCGATGGTGCCGCCGCCGGGGCCCGGTGGCGGGGCGTTGGATGACTGCCCGAAGGGAAGCAGTTTCGGCCATTCGAGGTTCATGCCAGGCCACTGCGGCCCGGCCGCTGGCGGCGGCATCGATGAATCGACCGGCGACGACTCGTTGGCCGCCGACGCGGGACGCGGGGCCGGCCCAGTGCTCGGTGCGGGAAGCGGCGTGGGGACAGCGGTCGGTTCTGCCAGCAGGTCGCTCGGCTGCGGGAAGCCCTGCGGAGACGCTGCACCGGCCCCGGCCGGCTGAGTGGTGGAGACGACGGTGGTCGGAATACCACCGGCGCCGCGGTCCAACACCCGGATCGAGACATCGTCGATCCGGGCCTCACCCATGCCGGTGAGTGCAAAGGTGACCGTGAGCGGTTCCGTGCCGGCATCGGCGGGCACGATGCGGTAGAGCACCAGACGCCGCCATGCCGGCGTCATGCCGACACGTTCGGCGAGAGCCGGACCGCCGAGCGAGTCAAACACGAGCAGGCCGTCGACGCTCCCTTTGATCGGTCGCGGCACCCAGACACGGGCCTGGATCTCGAGCAAGCTGCCGGCCGGGGCGCGAACTGCCGGCGTGACGACCCAGACCGGCGGCGTCTCCACCACCACGGGGGCGTCTGCGGGCGAGATCGGCTCCGCCTTGATCGTCAGGCTACCGGTGCCGACGGCGGGCTGGGTGCGGTCGATCTCCACGGCGGTGCGCAGATCCTGCTGCTCGAGGGCAAAATGCCGCCAGCCGGCGCTGGCGAGATCTTCGATGCGTTCCATGCCGCCACTGTCCAGCAGTTCGGTCGCGGGAGCGGTGGCCGAGAGGGCATCGATGAACCGCCAGTGCTCCGCGAGCGTCGCATCGGAGGTGGAGAGCGGACTGGCCACCATCGAACCCGTGGCCAGCACGCCACGTTCCCATGCCAGCCGCTCCACCTGCCCGCCGATGGCGGCGGCACGCCTCAGGAGTTCGATCGCCACCGCTGGATCCGCCGCCGATGCCTCCGCCTGTTGCAGATCCCGGTGCGCTTCGGCGAGCATCGCGGCCACCGGCAGGTTGCCAAGCGCCGACGGCGGGAGGCGTCCAAGCAGGCTGGCATCATCGGCCAACACGCTAGTGGCCAACGTTCGGGCCGAGGAGAGTTCGAGCGGAATAAGACCACGGACGCGTTCCTGCACGTGTGCCGTCACGGCCGGATCTCCGCTGAGCAGGATGAGCGAGTGCGCCCGGAAGGATTCGAGCGTGACCGAGATACCGCCGGTCACTCGCTTGTGCCGCAGCGGACGCAAGCCCCCCGGAGACACTTCCCAAGCCTGATGGGCCTCCGGCACGCCGGGCACGAGCAGCGTGAGCGGCTGGGAGTTGCGGGGAATGTCACCATGGTAGTGCCGGGCGACGATCTGCGATCCCTGCACGCACCGCCAGGCGACCACCATCCGCGCCCGCGCCGCCTCCAGCACCACTGCCTGCACCTCCGGATCGCTCGACTGCGCCGCCGCCGCGAAGCGGCCCGCCGCCCCCCACGGCTCCAGAAGGGACACCTGCAGATTCATGGAGAGCGAGGCCGCCGCGCGGGCCCGCGACTCGTGATCGTCGCCGTCGATCCGTCGGGTCGAAGAAAAGAGGATGCCGCGAGTGCCTGCCGAAACCGCCGCCAGCGCTGCCAGACTGAGGCTTTCCGGATCGACCGCCAAGCCTTGCCCGCCGATGCCGGAGAGTGCCGCGGCCTGTCGCGACGTCCGAGGATCGATCTCGGTCGAGAGCATCGCCAGGATGGGCGTTCCCGGTCTGGTGAGCCGGGGCCGTTCGCGGAGCCAGGCCAGATAATCGAGCAATTCGAGACTGGTGCCGAGCACCGTGCGGCGAGCCACGAGCATGTCGACGTGGCGAGAGACCGACCGGAGTCCCGAATCGGCCGCTGCAATCAGCGGCCGGCTGCCCCGCGAGTCACACGTCCGCACGCGTCGCACCCGCTCCGCGAGCTGCTCGACGTCGTTCTCCGCCAGCCCGCCGCCCATGTCCCAGAACAACACCCTGTCCCAACGGGCCGAGAAACTGGGGAGCGAGTCCACGTCGCGGATGTCGATGTCGGGGAGATCGGGAGGTGGAGAGATCAGCCAGATCCCAGCCCGCTGCGCCTCCTCGAGCAGATCAGCAGTCGCAGGCGCCGCCAACCGCACGCAGTTGAAGCCCAGTCGCGCGATGGCTTCCAGCGGCTCGCCATTGTGATCGAGGCTGCGGGGGAAGAATGGCACTCCGTCCACCTCCAGCACGCCACGCGTGAGCGCGGCCTTCGGGGCGGCCACGGTCTGCGTCGGTGCTGCTGCTTCGGTGAATGCCGCCGCTCTCACGGCAGAGTCAACGGATGCACCGCCCGTGGCGACGGCCTGATCATCAGCACCCGGAGCGGAGATCACGCCCTGCACCCGCAGATCGTCGACGGACAGATCGTAACGACCGGGCACGGAATAGAGTTCGAGCACCACGTGGGTCACATGGGCACCCGTCAGACTGCTTGCCGGACCGTGCTGGGCACGCAGCGCAGCAAGCTGTCGTCCGAGGCCGGCCACGATGTCGTTCGCCTCCAGCAACTCCCACCGCTCTGGTTGACGGGAGGCCGTCCCCTGCACGACGACCTCGATCGGTCGGCCTGTCTGCTGGGACCGCACGTTCGGCAGCATGATCCGCACGCCCAACCGGACGGCCGGGCGATTGGCCCGCACCCAGACGGAGGCCTGGAATTCGTCAATGACTCCCAGCTTGCCCACGGGAAACTGCAGTTGCAGCGTCGTACCGGCGGCGGCATCGAGAACGATCCGCTCGCCTGAGGCTCCCCGGTGGGCTGCGTCTGGTGTGATCGAGTGGCTCACCAGGCGCGGGCTGCAATCCGCGTCGGCAATCGACCAGACTGTCCCTCCGCCCTCGGCCCCCTCTTCGATGGTTGCGGCCATCCCCGTGACACCGGTCATGAGCAGACTGAGAAACAGGCTCCACCACGCCGCGACTGGGGCATGACGGTCTGGCAACGGTGGCGGCGCAGACAGACCGGGCATGGAATTTCCAAGGGGTGCCAGTGCCGAACGCCGCGTCGGAGGGCGACTGCCACGAACGGATCGCAGGGGGCGGGTTTGTACCACTCCGGCTATGGAAGGCTCCAGAGCGATCCCCCGGGCCCCGCTCGACAAGGGGCCTTGCTCGACCGCAGCCCCTGGCTACCCCTTGCCCCATGCCGGTTGTATCGGCCCTGACGGCAGGTCTGCCTCGACGTGAGAAAGAGCGGCGATTTCGGGGAATCTAACGGCGGCGAGCGACGACACTTCTGTGAACATTCGGTTAGGATATGTCGTAGACGAGCCTGCGAGTGGCCGGCTCCGGCCGGCCCAGGGTGTTTCGCATGCCTGCCGACGGCCCGCCTGCCTGCCCCCCTGCCCGCGCAGTCGCCCTAGCCTGCCAGGCCCCGCCTTCCGTATCCCGCCAGGTTTCCGCTCATTATGAAGCCGTCGACGGCTGATGAACTCGCGCACCGCTTGGAACAGCTCGATCTGGTGCCTGCCGCGCACCTCGAGGCTGTCTGGCGTGATTTGGGCGGCCACAATGTGCCGGTGGCGGAATTCGGCGCCGCGTGCGTCCGCCGCGAACTCTTGACGGGCTTTCAGCTCGATCGGCTGCTGCGGGGCGAGTCCAACGGACTCTTTTACGGCCGGGCCAAGATCCTCTACCAGGTGGGGGCCGGATCCTTCTCCCGGGTGTACAGGGCCATTCACGCCGACACCAGTCGCATTCTCGCCGTCAAGGTGCTCCGCAGCCGCTACAGCTCCGACCCCGAGAAGTGCCAATCGTTCCAGAGCGAGGGTGAGATGGGCCGGCTGCTGCGGCATCCCAACATCGTCGCCATCGAGGACGTCGGCAGGGAATACAACTCCAGCTACATCACCATGGAGTTTGTCGAGGGTCAGACGCTCCGTGAACTGGTGCGAGTCCGCGGGGCGATCGATCTGCCTCGGGCCCTTGGGATCATCCTCCAACTGGTGGAAGGACTGGAATACGCCCATCGCCTGGGCGTGACCCACCGCGACATCAAGGCCTCCAACGTGCTCATCTCCTTCACTGGGCAGGCGAAGCTCGTCGACTTCGGACTCGCGGGCAGCGACACGACCGCCAACAAGGCACTCCGCCGCACGGGACAGCCCCGCACTGTCGACTACGCGACCCTCGAGAGCATCGGCAAGGTCAAGGACGATAGCATCCGCAGCGACATCTATTTCCTTGGCACTGTCGCCTATCTCGCCCTCTGCGGAGCATCGGCACTCACAGAATCGCGGGATCGCGCCGTCCGCACCGATCCCCGACGCTTTACGGGAGTTGAACCGCTTGCCTGGCGGGCACCGGAACTGCCGCGTGATGTCGTCGACGTGGTCACGCGGATGATGCACCTGAATCCAGAGGACCGCTTTCAGACGGCTACGGAAGTGCGACGGGCCCTCGAGCCATTGGTGGCGAAATATTCGTCCGGCGATACGGCAGCGTCTTCGGGCACTGCC
>CANETO010000088.1 GCA_947440895.1 Planctomycetaceae bacterium
AGGAACTCTTCGAAAACGTTATCAATACATATCTGTAAGCCCATCCGGGAAAGCCCAACGACCCGGTGTCCCCGGACTCCCGTCCGGGGCTTTGTGTCGTGGGTGACGCGACCGTTGACGGTGGTGCCGCGCGGCTCCACAAAAAGCCCCCGGCGGAAGCCGGGGGACTCCGGGTTTGAACACCATCCCGCACGCCATGCTCACGAGGGCCCGGTGACCGGAGCGGCCACGCGTTCGAGGGTCTGCCGGATCCGGGCAAGCCGCTCGGGGTCGACCACCTTCCGGCCGTTCTCGTCGGTGACGTGGAATGCGTCCACGACCTGGTCGAGATAGGTGCCGATCTTCGCCGACCGCACCGAGAGCCCTTCCTCGTAGATCGCCCGCGCGATCGCGTAGAGCAGGCCCGCAGAATCGTGGGCAAACACCTCCAGGATCGAGGCGTTTGCTGAACTCTCGTTGTCGAACCGCACGCGGGCCGGTGCAGTAGCCCCCGGAGTTGGCAGCGGCGCGAATGGATTCCAACGCCGCGTGAACGAAGGGGATCGATCCGCCTTGATGGAGTCGCGGATGGCGGCCGCAATCTCCGCCAACCGCTCGGCCGGCGGCTCGCCCGCATAGTCCGGATCGTGGACGACGAAGTGATCGAGCACGAGTCCTTGGTCGAGCGTGTGAATGTCGGCCGCCAGGATCTCCAGCCGCTGGCTGGTGAGGGCGCCGGTGAGCCTGTGAAAGATGCCACGGGCAACCGATTCCCGCGCGGCCACCGTGACGGCCACAGTGCCATTCGCTTCCTGCCAGCGGGCGGCCACGAAGAGTCCATCCGCCGCCAGCCGCGAGAGCTTTCCCAACTCCTCGATCATGCGGCCCGGCTCCGTGTCGTGGAGATAGGAGAGCGGCAGTTGGCGGGCAAGCCGCACGATACGATCGTCGGCATCGCGTTCCGACAGCAGGCCGTCAAGCCCGCGGCGATGACGCTCCGCCGCCACCGACGGGCTCTCGCCGTCGAGGGTGCCGAGCGTGCGAAAGTAGAGTTCGCCGAGCAAATCAGCCTTCCACCGCGTCCAGACGCCAGGCCCGACCGCGCTGACATCGGCCGCGGTCAGGACGGCGAGCATCCGCAGTACTTCCGGCGAGCCGACCTCGCGGGCAAACCGCACCACGAGGCTGTCATCGTCCGTGTTGCGACGGAACGCCTGGTGCGCCATCGCGAGATGTTTGAGCACGAGGACTTCGATGATTTCGGATTCGTCGACCGGCAGGCCGAAGCGGGCCGCCACATCGCGGGCCATCCGCGCCCCCAGCTCACTGTGATCCTCGACAAATCCTTTGCCGAGGTCGTGAATCAAGAGCGCCAGGAGCAGGGGACGCTTACGGTTCAGCTGCCGCCAGGCGTCGCCCAGCCAGCCGGTCTCGTCCTGGAGTTCTGCCGCCCGCTCGACGGCCAGGATGCAGTGCTCATCGACGGTGTACTTGTGGTAGTTGTTGAACTGCAGCAGATTCCGGGCGTGCGCGAACTCCGGAATGAGGATCTCGAGGGCCCCCACCTCGTGGAGTTTCCGCAGCGCGGCCCCCAGCCGCTGTGGCCGGGCAAAGAGCCCGAGGAACCGCTCTCTGGCGGCGGCCGTCGCGGGCAACTCCGCCGCCTTTTCCCGCACGGCGGCCCAGGTGGCATGGTCGATCGGCAGATCGTAGACCATCGACAGCTCCACCAGCCGTACGATCGAATCGAGGTCTCCCGCCACCCGCGGCAGGCTGCCGGCGACGGCTGCGACATCGTGCGACCCGACACGAAACAGGCCGTCGACCCGGTTGCCCAGAAACCCGTCGACGAAGGTCCGCGCCGGGTGGGGCCGGTGGAAGCCGGCAACGAGCGTCTCGACCACCTGGGCGACCCCCCGCGTGTGCCGGAAGTAGTCCCGCATGAACTGCTCCACGCCCAAGAGCCCGTCCCGCGACTCGATGCCCCGGGCCTCGGCGATGCGGAGCTGCTGATCCCGGGTGAGTTCGTCGGCCGATTTGCCCGCCGCCAGATGCAGGTCGTTGCGGAGCCGCGTCAGAAACTCAGCCGCATTGCGAAGCGTCTCCGCATCGACCCGTGAGAGGTGCCCCGCGAGTGCCAGCGTGTCGAACGCGGACTCGCCCCAGAACACGCGGCCCAGCCAGCGGACCAGTTGGATGTCCCGCAGGCCGCCGGGCGACCGCTTCACGTTCGGCTCCAACAGGGCCACCGTTTCGCCATACTTCACCGACTCCGCGCGGCGGGCAGCCACGAGCGTCCGGGCCAGTCGCGCCTGTCCCCTCTGCACAATGCCCCGGAGCCGCGTGTCGAGCCGTGCGACCAGATCGGCATTGCCCGCCAGCGGTCGGCATGCGAACAGGGAGCTGAGAATCGTGGGGTCGGCGGCGGCGAGGCGACAGGCCTCGTCCATGGTCCGCACACTCTGGCCCACCTCGGCACCGGCGTCGAACAGATTCTGGAGCAGCTGCTTGGCGGCGACGGCCACCGGTGCAGCTGCCGCCCGGTCATGGAGCAGCATCAGGTCGATGTCGGAGAAGGGTGCCATCTCGCGACGGCCGTAGCCGCCGTGAGCCACGAGCACTGCATGCCGCCCGAGCGTGGCCGCATCGGGAGCGGGCAGATCGGCGAGAACCGCATCCCAGAGCCCGATGACGACCGCATCGCACAACTCGGTGGCGAGTCCGCAGGTCTGGATCCCCGGTGCACCGGCGGCGTGCTGCGCGGCAACCCGCTGTCGGAGCGCGACAAACTCCCCTGCAGCCCGCAGGACGGCGGGGCTGAAGGTGGTCGTGGCAGTGGGGGCGGCACCGTCGGTCGTATCGGTCATGGGGACGGATGCCAGGGATCGTCGGCCACAGACTCCTGACGGTTGGCCACCCGGGCCAGCACGAAGAGCAGGTCGCCCAAACGGTTCAAATACTCGATCGCATTGGCGGGAACCGTCGTCTCCAGCCGGCTGGCCAGCGTGACCACGCGACGTTCGGCCCGCCGGCAGACGGTCCTGGCGACATGGAGCGCCGCTGCCAGCGGCGTGCCGGTCGGCAGAATAAAGCACTTGAGCGGCTCGATCAGCGCCTCATGCCGATCGATCTCCGATTCCAGATATTCGACGTGGTCGGTCGTGATCCGCTCGTCAACGGCCCCAGGCGTCGCCAGTTGGGCACCGAGATCGAACAGTTCGCACTGGACGCGGCGGAGGAGCGAGTCGAACACCGAGGCGGCCGGCAGCGTGCGGACCAGCCCGAGATGACTGTTGAGCTCGTCCACCGTTCCGAAGGCCTCGATCCGCGCGTGGTCCTTCGATACCCGAGGGCCACCAAAGAGGCCCGTCTCTCCCGCATCGCCGGTCTTCGTATAGATTTTCATTCCGTCCGCGTCTCCTGCTGGTTTCGTTCCTGATCCTGCTTCCGATCGGCCTCGGCTTCGCTTCGCATATACTGGGACTCATGCACAAAACCTTCAATCCATGTTTCCTTCGGGCGTGTTCTATGCAGGCATGCGTGGCCTGGTTGGCCTGCCTGCTGCCCATGACGGGAGTCACCGCCGAGCCTGGCCAGGGTACCGTCGCGACCGAGGCGCCGGCCGGCACCCTGTCGCCGCTCGAGCACCGTTTTCTATCGGCGCCCGTGCAGGTCACCAGCGGGATGCCGAAGGCGGGTGAAGGCTATTTTGCCCCCGACACGCGGCAGATTTGCTATCAGGCGGTGCCCGCTGACTATCCGTTCTATCAGATCTTCGTGCAGCCCTTCGCCGCGACGGCGCCGCGGCCCGCGACGCCGGTTCGGATCAGCACCGGCCGCGGTCGGACGACCTGCAGCTGGTTCTCCCCCGACGGCACGCGTCTGCTCTTTGCATCGAGTCATCTCGATCCACAGCTCGAAGCCACGGAGTCTGCGGCGCGGGCCCAGGCCGAGGAGGATCGGAAAACGGGTCGGCGACGACGATACCAGTGGGACTTCGATCCACAGACCGACATTTTCACGGCCCCCCTCACGGTAGCCTCAGGGGATGGCAGCGAGCCGGCAGCGGGCACCCTCGTCCAATTGACGCACGAGCCCGGCTACGACGCCGAGTGTTCCTATTCGCCCGATGGCAGCCAGATCCTGTTCGTGAGCGATCGGGACGGCGATCCAGACATTTATGTGATGGACGCCGACGGCAGCAACGTCCGGCAACTCACGAACCAGCCCGGCTACGACGGCGGCCCATTCTTTTCCCCAGATGGCCGCTTCATCGCCTACCGGACCGATCGCCTCGAGAAAGACATGCTGCAGATCCACGTCATGCGGGCCGACGGCTCAGACGACATGCCCCTCACCAGCGGGCAGGGGGTGCGTTGGGCCCCCTACTGGCACCCCACGAAGCCGTGGCTGATCTGGACCGGCGCCGATCATTCCGACCCCAGCAAACGTCCAAACTATGATCTCTGGGTGGCCCGATACGTGGCAACCGGCGCCGCCCCGGAAAGAACCGGTTTCCGGATCGGCACACCGCTCCGCATCACCGACCATGAAGGGGCTGACGTGCTGCCCGCATTCTCGCCCGACGGCACGCTGCTCATGTGGACGGCCAGCCGCGGCGGCGACAGCGGCGGCCGGGCGGCGACGAGCCAGCTGTGGGTGAGCCGAATCGATGCCGCCGCGATCGACGCGGCCTTGAACACCGACAGTCTGAACAACGACATTCTGAACAAAGAAGACCCCGGCGAGCCTTCGGGAGCAGGAACAGCAAAGCCATGACGCACGCCACACACCCAGAGGGTTCCAGGTCGATCGCCATGATCGGCGGCGGCCAGATGGCGCTGGCGCTCGCCGAGGGATTCTGCCGGGCCAATCTCGTCACGCCGTCCGACATCACGGTGCACGACCCCGTGCCGGTCGCCAGGGAACGGCTGGCGATGCGGCTGCCGGGGATTCGCTTTGCTGACAGTGGTGCCGAGGCGGCAGCGGCGGCCCGGCTCGTGTTTCTCGCCGTCAAGCCGCAGCAGGCGGCCGTGGCCTGCCGGGAGTTTGCGGCGGCGCTTGCTCCCGATGCGGTCGTCGTCTCGATCGTGGCCGGGCTGACGCTGCACACGCTGGCCGAACTCACGGGTCGACGAAGCGTGGTCCGCGTGATGCCAAACACTCCCTGCCTGGTTGGTCGTGGTGTCTCGGTGGTCTGCCGCACACCGGAGGTACCCGCGGCCGACCTGACCCGCGTGCTGGAGCTGCTGACAGCCGTCGGCCGCGTGCATGAAGCGGACGAGTCGCTCATGGACGCCGTCACCGGCTTGTCGGGCTCGGGGCCAGGATTCGTGGCCCTTCTCGTCGAGGCGCTGGCAGACGGCGGCGTGAAGGCCGGCCTGCCGCGGAGCCTCAGCCTGGCGCTTGCGACCGAGACACTCTCGGGAACGGCAGCGCTCCTCGACCAGACGGGCGAACATCCCGCCCAGATCAAGGACCGCGTCTCGAGCCCCGGCGGCACGACGATCGCGGGCCTTGCAGTATTGGAACAGCGGGGCGTTCGCGGAGCGCTGATCGACGCGGTGGTGACCGCCGCCGCCCGCGCCCGCGAACTGGGCGGTTAAGCCCGCTTACCGCTTCTTGCCGGCCTTCTTCTTGGCGGCCTTTTTCGCCGTTTTGGGGGCGGCGGGCTTGGCAGCCTTCTTCACCGCAGCAGGCTTCTTGCTGGCAGCGGGCTTGGCGGCCGTTTTCTTGGCTGCCTTCTTCCCGGCCTTCTTGCCTGCGGCCTTGGCTTTGCCTTTCGCCGCACCAAACACATCGTCCCATCCCTCTGCATAGTTGCCGTTGCTGCCGACGCGGATGACCGACATTCCAATACCTCTTTGACTTCTCGGGGTAAGTGCTCTGGTACTCAGGCCACGATGCCGTCCCCTGAGCACATTTCATTCTGCGGTGTTCGTAGCGGTCGCTACCCAACGGTGTCAAGCGTGACACGCGGCTCATGCCGTGGCGGGCCCGCTCGTGCCATCGTCCGCAGGCACGATCTCAAGCGCGACCATGCCGATGGCGGACGGCAACGGGCCGCGACCATGCGGACCGCGGGCCGGGGCGTGATCGATGGTCGAAGCCGCCGCCACCGCGACACGGAGTTCGTTGCGATCCTGGAGCAGCGGCGTGATGTCCTCCGCCCAACGGCTCGCACCGGCGACGAGCGGCGGCAGAGGCACGGCGTTGACCACCATCTCACCCGCAATCGAGGGCTGGCTGACGACCAGCAGCACCCGATCGCCCGGCCCGAGCCCGGCGGGCCGACCAAACCGCCGCGTCCAGACCACCCGATCGTCCGCCGCGGCCGACGCGGGTGGCTCCCAGGCCGCCCCCAGCTGAATCGCGTGATGGTGGTGGTCGTGCATGAGGGCCTGCTATACTCTTCGGCTCAACGGACTCACCCGGACACGAGTCATACCCGAACCACCGCCGCACACAAAGGAGCACTCACCATGGGCAACGCACTGCAGTTCACTGACGACAATTTTCAGAAAGAAGTGCTCGACTCCCCGGTGCCAGTGCTCGTCGACTTCTGGGCCCCTTGGTGCGGCCCCTGCCGAATGATTGGACCGACGATCGAAGAACTCTCCGCCGAGAACGCCGGCAGCTTCCGCATCGGTAAGGTGAACGTCGACGAGAACAGCCAACTGGCGATGACCTACAACGTCGCGAGTATCCCCACGATCATGATCTTCCAGGGTGGCCGTCTCGTGCAGCAGTTCATGGGCGTGCAGCCGAAGGCGAAGCTCCAGCAGGCCCTCGACGAGGCGAAGTCGGCCTGACCGGCAGCGGTCGGTGTCCAGCTGGCAGTGCCCCGGAGGCTGTGCGATTACGTGCTCACGGCCTCCAGTTCCGGCATGTCTGCGCTTGTATCGCTTTGAATCTGGCGTGCCGCTGTCGAAACGAGTCTGTGTCGCCCGGGTGACGTCGTCTTGAGCCGCGAGAAGGCCCTCTCGTCGACAAATCCGGAGAGCTGCGCATGCAGGCCGGGCTCGCGGAGCTTTTCCACCGCCTTGGCCTCGATCTGACGGACGCGTTCCCGAGTCACGTCGAAGAGCGAGCCAACTTCTTCGAGCGTGTAGCTGTAGCCGTCGGCCAGGCCGAAACGCAGGCGGAGGATTTCCCGCTCCCGGTAGGAGAGTCCGTCGAGTGCCCTGCCGATCACCGACTTGAGCGCCTGCTGATTGACCGCCTGCAGCGGATCCTCCTGCCGCTGGTCGCTGACAAACTCGCCCACGGCGCCGTCGTCGCTCTCGCCGAGCGGCTGATCGAGTGAGACCGGCTGCCGCGACATCCTCCA
>CANETO010000089.1 GCA_947440895.1 Planctomycetaceae bacterium
AACCGATGTAGACCGTCTCCAGGAGCGTCATCAGCGGCGGGCCACTGTACCAGGGCATGTTCGGGCTGTTGGTCACCACGTTGTCCCCCCTCAGTGCCGAGATTGGCATGAAGTGGACGTCGGGAAGCTCCAGCCGCGAGGCGAAGTCGATGTAGTCGGCCTTGATCCTCTCAAAGACCGTCTGGTCGTAGTCGACGATGTCCATCTTGTTGATGGCGACGACGATGTGCTTGATGCCGAGGAGCGACACGATGAAGCTGTGCCGCTTCGTCTGCGGGAGTACGCCGTGACGGGCGTCGACCAGGATGATGGCGAGGTCAGCGGTCGAGGCCCCGGTCGCCATGTTCCGGGTGTACTGCTCGTGGCCCGGCGTGTCAGCGATGATGAACTTACGCCGGTCGGTCGAGAAATAGCGGTAGGCCACGTCGATCGTGATCCCCTGCTGTCGCTCGTCCTCCAGACCATCGGTGAAGAGGGCGAGGTCCACATCCTCGCCGGTGGTGCCATACCGCGAGGTGTCCTTGCGGATCGCGGCGAGCTGGTCCTCGTAGATCATCTTCGACTCGTAGAAGAGCCGGCCGATGAGCGTGCTCTTGCCGTCATCGACGCTGCCACAGGTGATAAACCGTAGCAACTCCTTGCGCTCGTGCTGCGTAAGGTAGGCGTCGATGTCGGAGGCGATCAGGGAGGACTGGTGTGACATGATGTTCTTGGCTCTTCAAGTTCCCCGGGGTACCGCCGGGGGCAGCGAAAGCCTCCGACTCGGAGCGAGGATACGCCGACTCGCTTCGGCTTCCTCCGACCCCCGGCTCCTCGATGGCGGGACGAGGGTCAGAAATATCCTTCCTTTTTCTTCTTTTCCATGCTGCCGGCCTCGTCGGAGTCGATCAGCCGGCCCTGCCGTTCGGAGAACGTGGTCAGCAGCATCTCCTGGATGATTTCGGGGAGCGTGGTGGCCTGCGAGTCGACCGCCCCGCTCAAGGGATAGCAGCCGAGCGTGCGAAACCGCACCCGGCGCATCTCGGGGGTTTCTCCCGGCTTCATCGGCAGCCGGTCATCGTCGACCATGATCATCACGCCGTCCCGCCAGACGATCGGCCGCTCGGCGGCAAAGTAGAGCGGCACGATCGGGATGTTTTCGAGGTGGATGTATTGCCAGACGTCGAGCTCCGTCCAGTTGGAGAGGGGAAACACACGGATGCTCTCCCCTTTCCGCACTTTCGTGTTGTAGACGTTCCAGAGTTCCGGCCGCTGGTTCTTCGGATCCCAACGGTGAAACTCGTCGCGGAAGGAAAACACCCGTTCCTTGGCGCGGGATTTTTCCTCGTCGCGGCGGGCCCCGCCGAAGGCGGCGTCGAACTTGTAGGTGTCGAGCGCCTGTCGCAGGGCCTGCGTCTTCATGACGTCGGTGTGCACCTTGCTGCCGTGCGTGATCGGATTGATGCCCTGCGCGACGCCCTCTTTATTGACATGCACGATCAGCTTGAAGCCGAGTTGCTTGCCGACGTATTCGTCGCGAAGCTTGTACATCTCGCGGAACTTCCAGGTCGTATCGACATGGAGGAGCGGGAAGGGGGGCTTGGCCGGATAGAACGCCTTCTCGGCGAGCCGGACCATCACGGCCGAGTCCTTGCCGATGGAGTAGAGCATCACCGGATTTTCAAATTCGGCCATCACCTCGCGGATGATGTGGATGCTCTCGGCTTCGAGCTGGCGGAGGTGGGTGAGGTTGTAGGAGGTCATGGCTGCCAGGCGGGGCGTCTCTCGAACGACTGACGGGTACTGTAAGGAACCCACGGGCCCACGGCAATTGCAGGCTTTTCCTGTTGATCGAGCCCCCCGGGCGGGCTCCCTGTGGGGCACGT
The DNA here is from genome assembly GCA_947440895.1 of Planctomycetaceae bacterium. Taxonomy (GTDB): domain Bacteria; phylum Planctomycetota; class Planctomycetia; order Pirellulales; family UBA1268; genus CAMCQY01. The sequence goes on from CANETO010000089.1 coordinate 1,866, forward strand.
TTTCAACGTGCCCTGGCTCGCACCACGTTGGGGGACGGTGTCGCGGTTCGGGACTGCCCATGCCCCGTCGCCGGACGTTCGCTACGGCCATCCTGGCCTTCGCTCACTCGGTGCTGACTGCGCTCCGGCATCCTGCCTGCGCTCGTCAGCAACGCCGGCTCCCGGGCCATGGGCAGCCCCTCACGGATGCCGCAGGGCACATAACGCACCAGCGGGCGGAGGCCCGCCAAGCGACGGTCAGCAGGATGCCGAGCCGTCGCGTGTATACAGACCATGGGCAGCCCCCCACAGATGCATCGATGCCACTATGGCGTGGCTTCACGCAGCCCCTCGGCCTGGCGACGGATTGCCCGCAGTTCGGAGGCGTCTTTGCGGGAGAGGTTTTTCAGCTGCATCGCCATCCGGGGATTTTTCTTGAGCAGCTGCTCGTGGCGGGCGAGGAAATCCCAATAGAGCGTCGTGAACGGGCAGGCGTCTGCGCCTGTGGCGATCTTCGGATTGAATCGGCATCCCCCGCAGGCGTTGCTCATCCGGTCGATGTAGGCACCGGAGGCGCAGTAGGGCTTCGAGGCCATCACGCCGCCGTCGGCAAACTGGCTCATGCCGAGTGTGTTGGGCAGTTCCACCCACTCGACCGCGTCGACATAGACCGCGAGATACCAGCGATGCACCTCCTGCGGCTTCACGCCCAGAAGCATCGCAAACAGCCCCGTCACCATCAGCCGCTGGATGTGGTGGGCATAGCCGTGGCGGAGCGTCTGCGCCAGTGCGTCCTTGAGGCAGTTCATCTCCGTCTCTGCCGTCCAATAGAAGGAGGGCAGCGGACGGTCGGCGCCGAGCGTATTCCGCTGTTCGTACTCCGGCATGAAGTGCCAGTAGACGCCGCGGACATACTCCCGCCAGCCGAGCACCTGCCGGATGAATCCTTCGGTCGCCTCCAGCGGTGCCCGTCCCGCCCGCCACATCCGCTCGGCGCTGGCGACCACGTCGCGGGGATCGAGCAGCTTCATGTTCATCGCCTGCGCGAGGCGGGAGTGGTAGAGCCAGGGCTCACCGGTCCAGATCGCGTCCTGATACTTTCCGAAACTGGCGAGGCGATGCGCGAGAAAATCGTCGAGTGCTGCCCGCGCCTCGTCCGGTGTTACCGGCCAGTCGAAGGTGTCGAGACTGCCGGGATGGCTGGCGAACCGGGTGTTGACGAGGGTGATCACCTCCCGCGTGATCGCGTCGGGGGTGAAGCGGATCGGTGCGGGAAGCCGGCCCGGCCCGCGAGTGGGGCCGCTTTTGGGAAAAGCGCCGCGGTTCTCGGCGTCGAAGTTCCACTGGCCGCCGGCGGGCTCGCCATCGTCCAGGAGGATTCCATGCCGTTCGCGGAGGCCGCGATAAAAGTATTCGAGCCGGAGTTGCTTCCGGCCCCGGGCATGCTCGGCGAAGTCGTCCCGCGACGAGAAAAAATGCCGGTCGGTGCGAATCTCAAGTGGTAGACCGGCCTGCAGGGCCGCGGCCTCGAGGGCCATCCGCACACGCCATTCGCCCGGTTCCACGACGATCAGGACGTCAGGAGACTGGCCGGCGGCCCGTGCGCGGGCGAGGCTGGCCAGGAGTGCCTCGCCGAGTGTGCCGGGGCTGCGTTCAGACGGACCGGCCGGTGGTGTGTCGGTAGAGAGCTCCGTGGAGTCGACGTCGATGCCTTCAGCGACGAGTGCAGCGCGAAAGTGGCGCATGGCCGACAAGAAGACGGCGATCCGTGCCTTGTGCGTCCAGACGTGAGTCGACTCCTCGGCGACTTCGGCCATCCACACCTGGTCCCGGCTGCGGTCAAAGCCATCGAACGCGGCGCTCTGCCTATCGAGTTGGTCACCGAGCACGAGCACAAGACGGCGTGGCATGGCTGGCCTACTCCAGAGGGCTTATGCGGGCTGGTCGCCGCGGTGGTCGAGATCGGCGGCTCCTGGCGACGTAGGACGGTGGGATGCCGGTGTGATGGCCACGAGCGCCAGCGACACCGCGAGCACCATGGCCACCGCGGGCGCCAGGCAGGCCAGGGTCGGGCTGACTCCCGGCCACCATGGACCCAGGCTCGTGGTCAACTGCCGCCACAGACACAGATGGACGAAGGTCGCAGCCACCAGCACGAGTTCGGTCGGCATCTCCGGCCAGTCTATCACTGCCGACCAGACCAGCATCTGAATAAGGCAGGCGACGAGCAGGAGCACCGTCGTGCCCAGCATCCCTTGCCAGCCAAAGACGATGCCCACCAGCATCAGTCCAAGGCCGAGCGTCTGCGGCGGCCGCAGCGGCAGGCCGCTCCGACCGGCCGCATCCCCCCGCAATAGCCGGCCAAACAAGCGGTTCAGCACGAGACCGCAGAGCAGCCCAGCCAGGCCGCCGGCGAGAGACACCCCCAGTCCGTTCAGGAGCCAGGCGGGAGTGGCGAGGTGTTCGCCTCGACCGGGCTGCCATCCCAGTGCCAGCGGGTGCAACGAGGGAAACAGCAGCGGCAGGCCGACGGCCACGAGCAGTACCCGTACGGCACTGCGGCCCGGAAGCTGCCGACCATCCCAGGCGATCAAGCCCCAGACGAGGAGCACGCAGAGGGTGCAGCAGTGATACAGATAGAGTCCGATGAGATCGGGTGACGCGTTGGGCACAAGTCGCAGCACGCCGCTGTGCAGGAAGTCTGGAGTCCGCTGCGGAAGGTTTGCCCCTCCCGACAACAGTTCGCGGAAGTAGACGGCCGTCCCGACGCCCGCACAGATCGCCTCGACTACGGGATAGCGGGCCGCAATCGGCAGATCACACGATCGGCACCGTCCCTTCAGCCGTAGCCAGCCGACCACCGGCAGGTTGTCGTGCCACTTGATCGGGCTCGAGCACCGCGGGCAGTGGGAGCCGCCGTGCACGACCGACTCGCCCAGCGGCAGGCGGTGGACCACCACGTTCAAAAAACTGCCGATCAACGACCAGAACACAAACAGCCAGATCGCGATGAGCGATCCGGCCCCGACCATCGGCAGCATCTCGAGCACGGATTCGTGGCGGACGAAGCCGCGCGACGGCTGTGACATGACCCAGACGAGGGTATCGATGGCGGGGCACAAAACCGCCATCGCGACCGCGGCCAGAAAGACGGCCCAGACCGTCGAGCGGCTCGGGAGTGCCGGCTGGGAATGCCGCTCCGGCGTTTCCGGGATGACGCCCGGCTCTGGCTCCGCTGCGGTCACTCAGGATTCCTCGTATAGGCTCGATATGCCGCCAGAGTACCACGGGGGCACGTCGCCAAAAAATCGGGACTGGACAATTTCAGCGGGCTGTTACGAGCGTCTGCCCCGTGCGGTTTCTTCTCTTGCATCAGGCACGTCAGTCCCGCTCTGGTCAGGAGGCCCCGGTGATCGCACTCGCCAAACGCGTTTCGAAGTCCTCTCGCAAGCCCGCTGGGAACAAACTGCCGCATGGCCGTTCCGTGGGTCGGTCGCGGTCACAACCGAGCCGGCAGACTGTGGCGTCGCCCGCCCTGCGAAAGTCGCCGCTCCAGGATCGCCGCACACAGCTGTTTGATCGAGCCGTCGACTACATCCCCTGCCGGGAGTTTCTCCGCGGGGATGCTGAGCGGCTGGCCACAAGTCCGCCGGCCGAGGCCATTGTGCCGCTGCAACTCGCTCAATCGACGGCGCCCGCTGGCGTGGGTCTCACGCCCTACCTCGCCAGCCTCTACGAGACCCGACTGCTCTCCAAGGACGAGGAGCAGTTTTACTTTCGGAGGATGAACTGGTTGAAGTTCCGGGCTGCCACAGTTCGCGGCTGTCTCGACCGCAATCGGGCCACGCTGCGGCAGATCGAGAGGATCGAGGGGTTCCTCACCGAAGCAGACGCGGCGAAGTCGATTATCATCACGTCGAATCTCCGTCTTGTGGTGTCCATCGCCAAGAAGTTCGTCGACGCGACCTATTCCTTCGACGAACTCGTCAGTGAGGGCAACGTGGCGCTGATGCGGGCGGTGGAGAAATTCAACTTCGCTCTCGGCAATCGGTTCAGCACCTATGCCACCTATGCCATTCAGCGGCATTTCTTTCGGCTCTCGCATAAGGGTCGGCAACTGCGCCAGCGGTTCGTCCCGGACGAAGATTCTTTCAAGGGGCGAGCGGCCGCTGAGCCGAACACCGACTATCGCTCTGCTGAGCAGATCGCGTTGCTCCAAAAACTGTTCACGAAGTTTCTCAGCGAACTCGAACCGCGGGAGCAGCAGATTGTCGTGGCCAGATTCGGCTTCGATGGTCAGCCGCCGAGGACCTTTCGCGAACTCGGCACCTCCATGGGGGTCTGCAAGGAACGGATTCGGCAGATCCAGACGCGGGCTCTTGATAAACTTCGTGAGATGGCCGCTGGGGTGAGACTCGAGCAGACTGTGGGCGACTGGCTCTGACACGGCTTCTACCGGTGGATGTGCATGACTCCTTCGCAACGCGTGTTGATTCTCGGAGCGTCTGGCGGCATCGGCTCGGTGCTGGCCCGATTGCTCGTGTCCGGCGGCAGCCATGTCTTTCTCGCCGGCCGTGATCCGGAAAAACTCGGGGCTTTGGCCCATGCCCTGGGGATGCCGTTCGGACTCGTGGACGCAACCGACCCAGACGGAATCGACGCCTGTGCAGATGCCGCCGCCGCGGAGCTCGGCGGTCTTACCGGCGTCGCCAATTGCGTTGGTTCGCTGCTGCTGAAGCCAGCGCATCTCACCACCACCACTGATTGGAACGCCACGCTTGCCGCCAACCTGTCGAGCGGATTCGGCTGCGTGCGGGCCGCTGGGCGGCTCCTCCGGGCGGAGGGCGGTTCGGTCGTTCTGGTGTCGAGCGCTGCAGCACGGATCGGCCTGGCCAACCATGAGGCGATTGCTGCCGCCAAAGCCGGCCTGATCGGTCTGGTGCTCTCGGCGGCGGCCACCTACGCCCGCCAGAAGATCCGCTTCAATGCCGTGGCGCCCGGGCTGGTGCGGACGCCGCTCACCCAGGGACTCGTGTCGAGCGAACTGGCCGAAAAGGCCTCGGTCGCCATGCACCCACTGGGTCGCTTGGGCGAACCGGAGGACGTGGCCCGGGCGATCGCCTTCCTGCTCGATCCTGCCCAGAACTGGATCACGGCGCAGGTGCTGGGCGTGGATGGCGGCCTGGCCGACCTGAAGGGCCGGCCGGGCTGACGGGGGCACGGGAGCCAGTCGGGCCTCGTCGGGGTTCACTCCACCTGTTATCCTCGCCGCCATGAATACTTCTCCAAAAGCGGTTGCGCCGACGTTTCGCCTCTGGCTGATGATGGTCCTGGAGTTCGTGATCTGGGGTGCGTGGC
>CANETO010000090.1 GCA_947440895.1 Planctomycetaceae bacterium
GCCGCCGCGGCCCCCGCGACGAGACTTTTGCCGCCCCCGAAGCCGGTGCAACACCAAATTCGAACGCGCTCTAGCGTGGCTTGGGGCGGTAGTAGCTGCAGCCCACGCCGGTGAGGCGTTCGTAGCCGTTTTCCGTGCCGATGAGCGACTCGGCGCCCCCAAGGAAAAGAGCACCATCAGGCCGCAGAACATGCCGAATCCGCTCGACGAGTGTCGCCCGAGTGGCGATGTCGAAATAGATCATCACGTTGCGGACGAACACGATGTCGCACAGGGGCATCATGGGCCAGGTGGTGTTGAGGTTCAGCGTGCGGAATTCCACCAGCCGACGGCAGTCCTGCGAGATGCTCCACTTGCCCTGGAGTGGTCGGAAATACTTCTGGAGCAACTCGGGAGATAGCCCCCGGGCCGTCTCGAGATTGTTGAAGACCCCCGCGCGGGCCTGCGTCAGCACGGTCTCGGAGAAGTCGGTGGCAAGAATTCTCACCTGCCACGAGCCGAGCAGATCGCGGAAGTGTTCGTTGAGGAGAATGGCAATGCTGTAGGGCTCCTGGCCGGTGGAGCAGGCGGCCGACCAAAAGGTCAGCTGCCGCTGGGCGGCCCGGCGCTCAATCAGTGCGGGAATCAGCTGCTGCCGGAGCGTTTCGAACGGACTCCTGTCGCGAAAGAACGAGGTCTCGTGGGTCATCATCGCGCTGAGCACGTCGCGTTCGAGCGTCGGGTCGATCCCCTTGCGAATCCGATCGATCAGCGTGTCGAGGCTGGGGATCGCCCGCTGACGGACGATCGGCATCAGCCGTGCCACGACGAGGTATTCCTTTGATCCATCGATGACGACGCCGGTCCGCTTGCGCAGCAGTTCGCACAGGTAGGTAAACTGCGGCGCACCGACCTTCATGAGCATGTGCCTCGTGCGTCAGACGCCACGGCGTTTCAGTCGCAGAGCCACTTCGACGCCAATCTGCTGCAGCGGCAGAATGGCATCCGCCAGCCCCGCGCGGACGATCTCGCCCGGCATTCCCCAGACGACGCTCGTGAATTCATCCTGCGCGATCACCGATCCCCCGGCCTCGACGATGAGTCGTGAGCCCTGCAGGCCGTCGCGGCCCATGCCGGTGAGCACGACGCCAAGCGTGCCGGCACCCCACAGCCGTGCCGCCGATCGAAAGAGAACGTCCGCCGCCGGACGGCAGGAGTTTTCCGGTGGATCTTCCGTCAGTCGCACCCGTGGTGTCCCTGCTTCGCCGACGACTTCGAGATGGCGGCCGCCCGGCGCGAGGAGGACGTCTCCCGGCCGGATGTCCTGCCCCGCCTGGGCCTCCCGGACGAGGGCGTTACAGAGCTTGGACAACCGCTCTGCCAGTTGGGCCGTGAAGAATGCGGGCATGTGCTGCACGATCAGCACGGGCACCCGGACCGAGGAGACAAACGCCGGAAGCATTTCGGCCAGCGCCGTCGGGCCACCGGTCGACACGGCGATGACGATGCCCCGGATCGGCTCCCGACGGGCCGAGGCGGGAGGGCGGGCCACGACTGCCGGCGCCGCTCGCACGGCCGGACCACCTCTGGGCACCAACTGCTTGATCTTCACGATGACGTCGTCGCGGATACGGGCGGCGACCTCATCGGCGGTCTGGGCTGCGGGCTTGGCAACGTAGTCGTTCGCTCCTGCCAAGAGCGCATCGAGCGTGGCTCGCGTTCCCCGTTCGGTGAGGCTCGAGAACATGAGCACCGGCAGCTTCGGGTGCGTGCGTCGAATCTGCCGTAGGGTCGAGATTCCGTCGAGCACAGGCATTTCGACGTCGAGAAGCACGAGATCGGGCGGACTGGCGGTGATGCTCGCCAGTGCGACCTCTCCGTTGACGGCCGTGCCGACGACCTTCAGGTCGGGATCGGCTCCAAGCGTGGCCGAGAGCACGTTACGGATCGTGGCCGAATCATCGACGATGAGCACGCGGATCGGGCCACGGCTGCCGGCCGCCGCTGCCTCAGCAGTCGTGCACACGCCGAGACTCACGAGCTTGCGGGCCAGCGCTTCGGGGGTGAATGGCTTGGCGAGAAAATCATCGGCGCCCGCGGCGATCGCGGCGGCGATCTGGTCCTTGTCGCTCTCCGTAGAAACCATCAGCAGTTTGAGATCGCGGTGGGCTGGATTCGCCCGCAGCCTGCGGAGCAGTTCGATGCCGTCCATGATCGGCATCTGCCAGTTGATGGTGACGAGGTCCGGCCGCCCCAGGGTGGCGAGTGCCGCGAGCGCCTCGAGTCCATTGGTCGCCTCCGTGCAGTCGAATCGGAGGTCACGGAGCACCCGTGCGAGGATGCTGCGGCTCGGCTTCGAGTCGTCAACAACAAGCGCACGCACGTCCGTATCCTCCCTGAGTGACTGGCAGTGGAACCGACAGCCGGTTTAGGACCGCCGGTATTCGTCGACCAGCCGCTGCAACGCCTGTGCCATCCGCGAGAGTTCCTGCGAAGAAACCTGCGTATTCGAGGCTCCCTCCGCAGTGCTCTGGGCCGCTTGCGCCACCTGGACGATGTTCTCGGCAATTTCGGACGAACCGGTGGTCGCTTCGGCGATGTTGCGGCTGATTTCGCTGGTGGTCACCGACTGTTCCTCGACGGCCGTGGCGATCCGGGTCTGCAACGCATCGATCGACTCGATCACGGCCCGGATACCGCCGATATCCGATACGGCCCGCCGCGTGTCACTCTGCATCGCCTCGATCTTGGCACCGATATCTTCCGTGGCACGGGCGGTTTCGCGAGCGAGATCCTTGACCTCGTTGGCGACTACGGCGAATCCCCGGCCCGCTTCCCCGGCCCGCGCGGCCTCGATCGTGGCATTGAGAGCGAGCAGGTTTGTTTGTTCCGCGATCGACGTAATCACCTTCACGACCTTGCCGATCTCGGCGCTCGAGCGGCCGAGGGCATCCATCGTCGTCGATGCGGTGCCCGCCATATCGACTGCCTGCTTCGCGACTGAGGCAGCATCCTGGGCGCTCTTGGCGATCTCATGAATGCTCGACACAAGGTTTTCGATCGATCCCGAAACCGTGCCGGCATTGCTGCTGACCTGTTCCGCCGCCGCCGAGACGAGATTGGCCTGCGCCGTGGTCTGCTCGGCCGCCGCGCTCATCTGTTGGCTTACGCTCGTCAGTTCCTCGGAGGAACTGGCCAATGCATGCGTGTTGTCGACGATGCCACTGACAAGGGCCGCCTGGCGGTTCGACTCCCGCGTGAGACGGCGGGCGATGCCGGATGATACGAGCAGGACGCCGGCCGTCGTGAGGCCGAAGATGGTGAGCGCAAAATTCCGGAGCCGATGGATCGGTGCCAGCACCTCTGACTCGTCGATCTCGGAGATCAGTGCCCAGCGGACCGTGCCCCGGTCGGAGGCTTCGTCGCGGTGGATCGTCACAGGGCACCACGAAGAGAGCACGGGCTTGTTACGGTAGTCGATATTGAGCGCCGTTCCCGATTGGCCCTCGTCGAGAGCACTTTTGACCGGCAAGGTATTCACCTTGATTTTTGGATCGATGATCGTGGTCGTGACGCCCAACTCGCTGGCAAACCGGGAGTTGCTGCGGAACGTTCGGTCGGAACCGATGGCGTAGGTCTCGCCGGTCGTTCCCATGCCGGTCGTTTCGCCGATGATCTCGTTGGCCCGATCGATCGGGATCTGGAAGGCGACAACGCCGACGAGTTGTCGGCCATCGTAGAGTGGCACCGCGAGGAAACTGGCCGGCTCCATACAGGAGGGGAAGTAGCGGGTGAATGGCCCGTAGGCCACCGCGTCCCGGCGGCCACTGCCGACCGCCTCGAGGAAGGCGGCCGCCAGGCTGGTGCCCACCAGCGGACCGGTCCGCAGCGAGGCGGCGAAGTCAGCTTCTTTATGCACCGTATACAGGATGCGGCCCGTTTCCGCGTCGATCAGAAACACGTCGGCGAGACCATATTTCTGAAGGATGCTGCGGAACAGCGGGTGGAAGGAGGCGTGGACCTTCGAGTAGGTCGACTCGTCGTCTGCCGCGTCGAGCAACAGTTTGGAACCGATTGCGTGCTCGTTGTTGCGGAGGTAGAGGTTCTGGAGGTAGGCGCCGGTATCGTCGAGAGCCTCGACGTATGGGATGGTCACCGGTTCGCTGCTGGCTCTCTTCCGATACTCCGTGGCAAATTCGCCGACGTAATACGAGTCGAGTTCCCGCCGGGATCGAGCCACTGCCTTGTCGTCGGCGGTATTGTCGGTGAGGACGGTGGTGATCGCGGCCTGGAACTGTTTGCAGGCATCGATCGCCATGCGGTCTTCGGAAAGCACGCGGATCTCGTCGTGCAACGTCTGGAAGTAGCGTTCGACCGACTTGGCAGTAATCGTGCGGACGGTCTCCAGCTTTGCGAACACCTCAGCCGTCAATGAGTTTGCCGCCGATCGATAGGTGGCGATGCCCATCAGGGCCAGCGGGATCAGCGAGACCGCCAGCAGCGCCAGCAGCAGCCGGTTGCCGAGTAGGGAACGCCAGCCTCCAGTTGTCGCGCGCCGCGTGCTATCAATGGTCGCTGAGTCGAGGTTATACGGTGCCATTGGGGGCTCCTTGTCGTTTGAGAAGCAGCTCACGCTGCCGGGCCAGCGGCTGTACGATGCGCTGGGGATCGAGAAAATAAACAAGCCTGCCGGCATCGGCGAATACGCCGGTGACCGCGTCGTTCGGAGTGTCGGGCGACGGCTTGGACGGGTGTTCGATCTGATGATCCGCCACCTCGATCACATCGAGCATTTCGTCCACGAGCAGGCTGTACCAGTCGTCGTGGAGGCGGATCACGAGGTGCGTGCGGCTGGCAGACGATTCTGCGTCGATCAGACCAAGCCTGCGTCGCATGTCAATGACCGGAACGATCCGGCCTCGGAGATGGAGGAGGCCGATCACCGCCTCAGCTGCGTGCGGCACGCGGGTGATCCTTCCATCGCGCAGCACCTCTGTCACGCCCGTCGAGGCGACCGCGAAGCAGTCGCCGCCGACGAGAAAGCAGCAGTGGCGGGTGTCGTGGTGGATGTCTGACATGGCGGGGGCGATCATAGGAGAGCGTTTACGGTGGGGGGCGACATGGGAGACGCGTTGCCGGCGTGGATTGGTCCGGTCCCCGGCACGAACGCAGTCAGGTCGAGCACTTCCGTGGCGAGGCCGCCGACGGCCAGTGTTCCAGCCACACCCGTAGCAGCCAGTGTCGGCTGCAGCATCGATTCAGCCACCGCGACATCGAGAATCTGCCGCACGGCGACGCCAATGCCACCGCAGCGGTCATCGAGAACGACCAGGTTGACCGAGTCGTCGCCAGCGTCGCCGGCTGCTCGGGGCGGGCCGACGTGCGCACCGAGCAGGCTGTCGGCATCGATCACGGGGGTGTAGCCGTCACCTCGCCGCACCAGGCGTGTTCCTGCCGCCGTCTGCAGGTCCGCCGCGGCAAATTTTTCGAGCCGGACCACGTTGTCGATGGGCAGGGCGATCCGGCGACCGGCGACGGTACGGCAGACCAGGTAACTGTCTGCCGCGTCCCTCGGCTGTTCGACGAATGCTTCGACATGGCGTGCCAGGGGAGGCAGGTCGGCGGCCCGCAGGATTCCGCGGAGGTCGAGGATCAGTACCACGCCGCCATCACCGAGCACAGTGGCACCGGAGTAGATTCCCAACTGGGCAAGTAGGCTGCCGATCGGCTTGACGACGATCGTCGAGAGGCTGGCCGCCTCCGTGACCATGGCGGCGTTTGCGGATTGCCACGAATCGCTTTCGGAGGGAATGCCGCCCGTCTGCGTGCCGTCGACGACCAGACCAAACTCATGGTCGTCGACTCGTACGAGGACGACCGTTCCGTTCTCCCGGGCCGCCGTGGTGGAACGCAGCCCGAGGAATTCGTCCAGAAAGATCACGGGCACGAGGCGACCACGCACCCGAATGACCGCCGATCCGGCGAGCCCTTCGATCCGTGGCCCGCCGTCGGTCCGCAGCGAGAGCAGTTCGCCCACGGCGGCCTGAGGCAGAGCGAACCGCTCCGACGCGCATCGGACAACGAGCGCCGGGATGATGGCCAGCGTGAGTGGCACGCGGACCCGCACGGTCGTGCCAAGGCCCGGCTGGCTGGCGATATCGACCGTGCCACCGATCGCCTCGATATTCGTCTTCACGACGTCCATGCCGACGCCACGGCCCGAGACGCTCGTCACTTGGGCGGCCGTGGAGAAGCCGGGCTCGAAGATGAACTGCAGAACGCGATCGTCAGGAAGCAGGGCGGCGGTATCGGCGTCGACGAGCCCGCGAGCCACGGCCTTGGCACGCACCGCCTCCACAGGAATGCCAGCCCCGTCATCCTGAACCTCGATCGTCACCTGCCCGCTCTCATGGAAGGCCCGTAGCAGGAGACGCCCGGCCCGCGGCTTGCCCTTCGCCTCCCGTTCGGCGGGCGGCTCGATGCCGTGGTCGACGGAGTTTCGCACCAGGTGGGTAAGAGGATCGCGGATGCTTTCGATCAGGGTGCGATCGAGCTCGGTATCGGCACCGTCGATGACCAGTTGGACCTCTCGACCACACGAGACGGCGAGGTCCCGTACGGTGCGGGGGAACTTGCTGAAGACATGCTCGATCGGCTGCATCCGTGTTTTGACCGCCGCTTCCTGCAGCGAGTTGGTGACGGTGTTGATCCGATGGATCACGCCTTCAAGCGCGGGGTTGGGGGATTCGATGGTGCGGAGTTCGTTGCGGGCGAGGACGAGTTCGCCCACGAGATCGAGAATGGAGGCGAGCAGTCCGACATCGACGCGGATGGACGTCTCGGATGATGGTGTCGAAACGACAGGCTTTGGCGACGCCACGGCCGGCTTGGGCGTCGTGGGCGGTGTCGCCACCGAGGGCGGTGGAACGGGCGTCGGCACAACCGACGGCGAGACGCTGACCGTGGGGGCGACAGCAGTCGGGGGCAGCGGCTGCGGCTGCTGGGCGGGGGGCATGGCCGCCGCAGGGACTGAATCTGAAACGACCGAGGCCGCCGCCGCCGGTTCCGACTCGGCGACATCCTGGTCGGCGACATCCTGAGTCGCCACCGCGGTGAGGGTCTGGGAGAGCTCCCGGAAATCGTTCTCGCCCTCGACACCGGTCTGCTCGATCGCCTGGAGAATTGACCGTACCGCATCGATCATGGA
>CANETO010000091.1 GCA_947440895.1 Planctomycetaceae bacterium
TTGAGCGCGGCGAGCGACTTCGTCGCGGTCTTGGCAGCAGTTTTGGGCGAGGTCTTGGTCGCGGGCTTCTTGGCCATGATGGCTCCTATTGGGCGTATCGATGAGGGGAAACGATGGTCTGGCAAAACGTTCGAAAGAATAGGGATGATTGGCGGCCGAGGCGACATCTTATGCCGGCTGGTGCTTTTCCGGCGACCCGGTTGGTGGCATGCCGGGCGGCGACTCGGCCGCGTCGGGCACGTCGGCGATCACAAGCTGGGCGTTCGCGGATGTGACGATGTCGTGCCACCGCTGCGGTAGCCCGTCATCGCTCACGAATATATCGATGGAGTCGAGGTCGGACACGAGCGTGAGGCTCTTGCGTCCGAATTTCGAGCTATCGGCCACGACCATCACCCGGCTGGCGGCCTTGAGCATTGCTTGCTCGGTCTCGGCCAGCAGCAGGTGGGCGTTGAACAGCCCTTCTTCGGAGATCCCGGCAGCGGAGAGCACCGTTGTGGTGACATGGAGCCGGCCGAGCAGTTCATTGGCATACGGGCCGAGGCAGACGCCCGTGCGGGGCGAAACATAGCCGCCGAGGAGCACGAGGTCGGTGCGGGCCTCGGAGGCAAAAAGATTCGCGACCGGGAGGCTATTGGTGACCACCTGCAGCGATCGCCCGACGAGCAGGCGGGCCACCTCGTAGGTGGTCGTGCCGCCGTCGAGCAGCACCGTTTCGCCATCCTCGATCACGCCCGCCGCCAGTGTCGCGATGGCCCGTTTGGCAGCCCAGTTGGCCGGCTGCCGCTCGTCAAACTCCGCCAGCCTGGGCATGCCGCCGGAGTAGAGCACGCCGCCGTGGGTCCGCTTGGCAGAACCCTGTTCCTCGAGGGCGTCGAGATCCCGACGGATGGTCGATTCAGACACACCCAGTGCAGAGACAAGTTCATCGAGCGCGGCGAAGCCGCGGATGCGAATGATGTCGAGAAGCCGGCCGCGACGGTCGTGGTTCTGCACGTCTTCATACTCCCTGCAAAAGCGAGTATGAATGAATAGCGACAGGATTCAATCGCAATCTGAAAGAATTCAGGGAGGCACGATCGATATCTCTCATTCTAGACGCGAGAAATCGGTCGCTTGCTCCGGCGTCAGGCAGATCCGAGCCCCTCCATCCGCCGCCAGGCACTCAATTGGCCGAGGTGCATCATCATGTGGCCACCACAATAAAACGTCTGCACCGAGCCGAGCGTCGGGAAGAGTTCTTTCATCCGCCCCTCCGCCGGATTCGGCTGCTCGAAGGTCGCGTTGGGGGTTCCCCGCAGCGCTCCGGCGAGCATCCGATGGCACTCGAAGAAGAACGCCGTAATCTCGTCCATCGGCGGATAGAGGTCGCCGTCAACGTCGTCCTTGCAACTGGCGTCCTTCGAGAAGAGATGCTCGAAGTGATCCGGCACTCCCGGAGCCGGATGGCCGATCTGATGGAGCACCTTGGGTGCGTAGAGGCTGAGGTGGCCATAGATGAATGCCGGGTGGTTCGACTCAACCACCGTGCCGCCGATCCTGGCATAGCGGCCGAAGCGTTCCGCGGGCACTTCCTTGAGCAGCCGTTCCGCGTAGCCAACCGAGAGTTGCAACGTGTCGGCGATGATGTTGCCAAGCGAGCGGGACATGGAAGGACTCCTGAAAGACGAGGACTGTTGGGGATGGTGTGTGACCGTTAGTTTACCAACGCCGGGGGATCAGGGCAGCGATCCGGCAGCGATCCGGTTGATCGCCTCGGGTAGTGCCTCGCACTCAGCGGCAAAGACCCGTGCGGCCAGCGCCTCAGGCGTGTCGTCGCGGCGCACCGGCACCGTCTCTTGGAGCAGGATCCGGCCGTGGTCGTATTCATTGTCGACGAGGTGCACCGTGCAGCCCGAGACCGTGCAGCCCCGTTCAATCACGGCCCGGTGGACGTGCATCCCGTGATACCCCTTGCCGCCGAAGGAGGGCAGCAGGGCGGGATGGATGTTGATCACGCGGCCAGCGAAGTCGGCGGGGATCTCCACGAGATGCAGAAAGCCTGCCATCACGACAAGGTCGGGCTTGGCGAGGCGGCAGGCGGCAAAAATCGCGTCGCTCCAGTCGGCCAGCGGGCGGCCCTGTGGTGGCAGGACAGTCAACGGGATACCGGATCGTTCGGCGATCTGTACGCCACGGACATCACCCCGGCTCGACACCACGGTCTCGACCGTCGCCGCAAGCCTACCCTCGGCGATCCAGGTGAGCAGGTTGTCGAGCGTCCGGCCGGAACCAGAGAGCAGCACCGCCAGGCGGAGCGGCTTGATGGGCGTTGGCGACGCACCGGCACCGCTCACGCCACACCTCCGCTCGCACGCTGGCCAGCGACAACCCGCCGGATCGCGATCGTGAGCGGGTGGCCGTCGATGTCGATCGCTTCAGCCGTCGCCCCCTCGAGCGGGCCAAACGTTGCCGAACTGGCGAGCGTTTCGGAGGAGACGTAGTCGATGTGCCGTTCGATGGAGGATCTCAACTCCGGAGAGTCTGTCTCGAAGGCCAGTTCGATCCGGTCGGTGAATTCCAGGTCGAGCGTCTTTCGCTGCGACTGAACGGCGTGCACGACCTCACGAACGAGTCCCTCGGCCACGAGTTCCGGCGTGAGTTGGCTGGCTACAACGACGACGGCCCGCGGGCCCTCTGCGGCGGCCCAGCCCTCCCGGGGGGTCGTGCGAATCATCACATCGTCTGCCTCGATAACAGCCTCACCACCCCCGGACAGCGGGAGCGTCGCCCGGCCATCGCGGTGGAGCGCCGCAAGCAACGCGGCGGCATCGGCCTTGGCGATCGCATCGCGGGCCTTCGGCAGATCCTTGCCCAGCCTCGGCCCCAGCTTTTTGAGGTCGGGGAGTACGGCTCGCGTGATGTAGCGATCCGGCTCACGACAGATCTCGAACTGTTTCACGTTGAGTTCGTCGCAGACCAGATCGGCGTGGGACTCCAGCCAGGCGGCATCGGCCGCATCACCGCCATGTCCCTCGGCGAGGATCACCTCCACCTTCGAAAGTGGCTGACGGACCTTCAGCTTCTCGGTCGCCCGCGCGGCCCGGCCCAGCGACGAGACATCGCGGACGATCGCCATGCGGCGGACAAGATCACGATCGATGAGGGTCTCGCTGCCTTCGGGATACAGGGTGAGGTGCACGCTCTCCGGCACCGCGTCGGCGAAGGGTGCCACGGCGAGGTTCTGCCAGATCGCTTCGCTCACGAACGGCACGAAGGGGGCGGAGAGCCGGGCGATCGTGAGCAGCGTCTCGTAAAGGGTCCAGTAGGCATCGAGCTTGGCGGTGTTGGTCTCCGGCCCACCGTCGGCACGGCCAGCAGCCCAGAACCGGTCGCGGCTGCGGCGGACGAACCAGTTGCTGACGGCATCGACTAGGGCGGACAGTTCGCCGGCGGCGCCGAAGTGGTCGTAGCGGTCCATGCGGTCGACCATCGCGGCGGCCGTGGCATTCAACTCCGAGAGCATCCACCGATCGAGTTCGCCACGGTCGGCAACCGGCCGGCAGCCGCGGGCCTTCGTCAGGTCGGCGTGGTCGAGGCTGCCTGGGGCATCGAGCAACGCGGCGGGATCAAAGCCGTCGATCCGGGCGTAGATCACGAAGAAGCTGTAGACATTCCAAAGTCGCAGCAGGAATTCCGGAACGCTTTCGCGAATCGCCCGCTCGCTGTAGCGGATGCTCGTCCACGGCGGCTGGCCGGCGAGGAAGAACCACCGCAGCGCGTCGGCCCCATACTTGTCGAAGATCTCGGCCGGTTCGCGGTAGTTCCGCTTGCTCTTGCTCATCTTCTGGCCGTCTTCGCCCAGCATGTGGCCCAGCACGATGCAGGTGCGGAACGGGTGGGGATACGGCGTCTCTTTGTCGCCAAAGAGGAGCGTGCTGATGGCCAACTGGCTGTAGAACCAGCCGCGGGTCTGGTCGATTGCCTCGGAGATGAAGTCGGCCGGAAACTGTGCCTTGAAGTCCTGTTCTCCGCGGTGCGGCCAGCCCCACTGCGCAAACGGCATGGCGCCCGAGTCGAACCAGCAGTCGATCACCTCCGGCACCCGCCGCATCCGCGCCCCCGGCGCAAAGGGGGAGTCGTAGGTGACCGCGTCGATGTAGGGCTTGTGCACCCGGAGGTCGTCGGAGAGTTTTGGGTTTGAAGCCTTGGCCTTATCGAACACGTCGGTGCCCTGCACTCCCGGCTTGGCAACAAGCACGGCATACGAGGGCACCGCCTCGGCCTTGCCCGTCGTCTCGCACTTCCAGATCGGCAGCGGCGTGCCCCAGTAGCGTTCCCGCGAGAGGGCCCAGTCGACGTTTGTTTCCAGGAAATTGCCAAACCGCCCGTCCTTGATGTGCTCCGGCAGCCAGTCGATCTGGGCGTTGTTGGCGAGCATCTGATCGCGGAACTGGCTCGTCCGAATGAACCAGCTCTGCCGTGGATACTGGATGAGCGGATCGTTGTCGGCCCGCCAGCAAAACGGGTAGTCGTGGACATACTGCTCTTGGTGCACGAGCAGGTTTCGGGCCCGCAGGTCGCGGGTGATGTCGCGGTCGCACTCCTTGACGAAGCGGCCGCTCACACATGGGAAGGCGTCGGTGAAAGTGCCGTCGGGGGCGACGCAGTTGATGAGCGTTGGCCCCACTCCTTCGTCAAACCGGGCCTGTTCCGCAGCCAGCACCGTGTAGTCGACCTCGCCGAAGGCCGGCGCGATGTGCACGATGCCGGTGCCGGAGTCGGTGGTCACGAAGTCGGCGGCCACGACCCGCCAGGCCGCGGGCTGCGAGCCGCCCGTCTTCAGCGACGCCGGCTGAGGCTGGCCAGCTGGCCGGAAGCAGTCGAACGGCGGTAGGTAGGACCGGCCCACAACCGCGGATCCCGGGAAGCGGTCGACCACCTCAAACACTTTTTTTGTCTTTTCACCGAGGGCCGCGGCGAGCGGTTCCGCAACGATGTATTCGTGGGCGGGGCCGGGCACACCTTCACGAGCACTCTCGGGCTCTCGCAGCACGACGTAGGCAAGGTCGGCCTTCACCGCCGCAAACTGGTTGGAGGGGAGCGTCCAGGGAGTGGTCGTCCAGGCGACCAGGCTGCGGTGAGTGGGATTCCCCGCGTCGTCGAGCAACGGAAACGCCACATAGACGCTCGGATCAGCCACCTCACGGTAGCCTTGGCCCACCTCGCCGCTGGAGAGCGCCGTACCCCCCTGTGCCCACCACCAGACGATCTTGTGCCCCTGGTAGAGGAGTCCCCGGTTGAAGAGTTCGGCCAGTGCCCACCAGACACTTTCCACATAGCTCTGGTGGTAGGTGACGTAGGCGGCGGAGAGATCGATCCAGAAGCCGATCCGCTCGGTCAGCGTCTCCCACTCTTTCATGTACCGACAGACCGATTCCTGGCAGCGGTGGATGAACGGCTCGATACCGTAGGCCTCGATCTCGGCCTTCGAGTGAATACCAAGCTCTTTGCAGACCTCCACCTCGACCGGCAGGCCGTGGGTGTCCCAGCCGGCTTTTCGCTCGCAGAATTCCCCGCGCATCGTCCGATAGCGAGGATAGAGATCCTTGATCGTCCGGGTCAGGCAGTGGCCGGGATGAGGCATCCCGTTGGCGGTTGGCGGGCCTTCGAAAAAGACGAACCGCTTCGCACCCCGACGCTGTTCCAGCGACTTCTGGTAGATGTCGCCCTCCCGCCAGAGTCGGGCGATGGCTGCCTCGATCGCGGGGAAGTCGGGTTTACCGCGGACGGGTTCAAACATGGTTGGATGCGTTCTCGCCGGCGTTGCGGACCGCCTCGGCAATGATCGCCCGCAGCTTCGGCTCGGCCGACCGGGCAACGGCAAGGATCTTTTCGACCGTTGCCACCTCCAAGTGGTCCGGCAGGCACATGTCGGTGATCACAGACAGCCCGAGCACCCGAAGGCCCGCATGTACCGCCACGATCACCTCCGGCACCGTCGACATGCCGACCACATCGGCCCCAATGGCCCGAAGAAAGCGGTACTCTGCCCGGGTCTCCAGGTTGGGCCCCGTCACCGCCACGTAGACGCCACGGTGGGCCGCGAAGTTTTCCCGACGTGCCACCTCGAGTGCTCGATCGATGAGATCCGGAGCGTAGGGAGCCGACATGTCGGGAAACCGGGGCCCGAGCCGGTCGTCGTTGATCCCGACGAGCGGATTGTCGTTCATCAGGTTGATGTGATCATCGATCACCATGATGTCGCCGGTGCGGAACTGCGGGTTCAGGCCTCCGCAGGCGTTGGTGACGATGAGCAAGCCCGCCCCCAATCGCTTGAGCACCCGCACGGGAAACGTGATCTGCGCTGGTGGATAGCCCTCGTAGGCATGCATCCGCCCCTCCATCACGACCACCGGCACTCCGGCCAGCAGGCCGCAGACCAATTGGCCGGCGTGGCCGTGGGCCGTCGATTTTGCGAAATGAGGGATCGACTCGTAGGGGATCGTCACCGAGTTGGTGAGGGCGGCCGCTGCGGCGCCCAGGCCACTGCCGAGAATCAGGCCAACGGCAGGGGTGTGCGGCCACTGCGAGGCGATTGTCGCGCAGGCTTCCGTGATTTTGTCGAATTGGTCGAGCATGCGTGCTCCGTGGGCCTGCGTGAGAAAACGACGTGAGAGAGAAAAGCCTATTCGTGCCCGAGCAGTTCCCGGAACTCGGGATGCTCGCGGAGCGAATCGAGGTCGGGATCGACCTCCAGATGGGCGAGGTCGTCGTATCCGAGCAGGATGGCCCTGGAGAGGGCGTCGATCGCCTCGTCGGGCCGCCCGGCTCGTGCCAGCGAACAGGCCAGATTGTAGCGGGCCAGGAAGTCGTTGGGCAGCACGTCGACGAGCCGTCGATCGAGATCCACGGCCCGCTTCACGAGCCCCTTCTGCGAGACGAGTTCCGCCAAGACGCGGAGCACCTCGACCGAATCGCCATTGCGGGCCAGCAATCCCTCGAAGAAGTCGATGTCGAAATCGAGCTGATTGAGGCTGCCGAACCAGTCCTCGTGAGCCGCCGGCTGGGACGACCGACCGCGCGCGATGCCGCCAGCGGCGGCATCGGAATCATCAGCAGGGGTATCGCGGCCGGTCATGGTGACTGCTCGTGATCGGTGAATACTCGTGGTCGCTCTCGCTCCAACAA
>CANETO010000092.1 GCA_947440895.1 Planctomycetaceae bacterium
AAGCGACTGTGGAGGGCCTCAAGCTTGCCCGGAGCGGCCCAGTAGATTCGCATTTCGTAGAGCCGGCCATCCTTCTCGGCCGCGTGGGCGGGCGACATCCCGAGCATGGAAACGACGAGTGTGGCCAGAAGAAAGCGGATCATGGAAGTGGTCCTCGGTGGCGGAATGAATTGGCGAGCGAGTCGAATCGACGAGTTTCTGACCGGAAGAATAGCCATCTCCGCGGAAAACCGCACCTCCCGGCAAGCAGTATTGAATGCCGGGATGACGATCGGTACCGTCCCGGCCCTCTCCCGGAGACCGCAGAATGGCCCCCCACGCTCCAGCCTCATCAATGGCCTCGTGGCCATCCTTTTCCCGTAAACTCGTCGCGGCGACCGCAGTGGCGGCGACCATGGCAGTGTGCGGCCCGATGGAAACTCACGGCCAGCAGCAGCCCGCGCAGCAAGTGACGGCCCATCCCGCACTTGCCCGCTGCCCGCGCCACACGACAACGGCGCACGGGCGGCAAGGGGACGCGGTCAATGTTGCCTTCATCGGCACTGAAGAAGAACTGCATCGGACCCTGGCCGCGGCGGGCTGGTATGCGGCTGATGCGGTGACATTAAAAACCTCGTTTCGGATCGCCGCCGACGTCGTGCTGAAGAAGCCCTACGACCACGCCCCGGTGAGCGCGCTCTTTCTCTGGGACCGTCCCCAGGATGCGGCATTCGAGCAGCCGGTTGGGGATAGTCCCAAGCAGCGGCACCACGTCCGGTTTTGGAAATCCACCGAGGTCGACCAGAACGGCGAACCGCTCTGGCTGGGGGCCGCGACCTATGACGAGCGGGTGGAGATCAGCCGCACCACAGGCGGCGTCACCCACAAGATCAGTGCCGACATCGATAAGGAACGCAACAAGGTTGTCACCGATGCGCACCAGTCGGGAGTGCTCACCGGCTTCTACTGGATCGACCAGTTCCACCAGGAGCGGCAGGGACACAATGGCGGTGGCGATCCCTACTTCACCGACGGGCGGCTCGCCGTGGGTGTCATCGAGATCAGACGGTAACTGCAGGACGAGAATCCCCGGTCGTCCCAGACCGCCTGCTAACCGCCGCGGCCCCGTCCCGGCGTGATCCCCAACTGCTGACGCCGCAGGTCCATCTGTCGTCGGTACTCGGCGTTTTGAGCACGCTCATCGGGGTCGGTCGAGTCGATGCGTCGTTTGCTCCTTGCCGTGCGAGCCTCATCGGAGGTTCCGCGTGTCGCCGCAGGGCGACCGCCACCAGCGCCGGCCTGGCCAGCGTTGGCATTAGGGGGAGATCCTGCTGCGTTGGCCTGCACTGCACCGCCACTCGCACTACCCCTCACCTGACCGCCGGAAGCATTGTTGCCTTGACCGGCCTGGCCACCGGCACCACCTTGTCCGCCTTTCCCGCCAGTGCCACGGTTTCGACTCGCCCGCTGCTTTTGCCACGCCTGTCGCCGCGCCTCTTCCGCCTGAATACGACGGTCGAGTTCTTTCTGGCGTTCCTGCGGCGGCATCGCGAAATACGACCGTTGCTCCGCTTGTTCACGGGCTCGGAACAATCGTTCCATCTCCTCCCTGGCCTGCTCACGCACCTCTGGCGACATGTCTCGCATCCGCTCCCAGCTCTTCCGGAAGCCCGTGTCGTTGTAGGTCAACGGAGCCTCGTTGCGGGCCACCTTCTGCAGCTGAACAATCTGCTGGTCCACCATGGTCCGAATTTCAACCAGTTCTTTCGGCGTGGAAAAGAAGCCGCTGATCCACATTCCAAGAACGGCCAGCATCGCCACGATCACCAGCGCGGCAGCGGATCGTTTGAGCAGACGCTTCTTGGGCCCGCCGTCGGCGGTGTCACGAGCTTCTGCGAGCCTCGCGAGAAAAAGTCGTTTTTCCGATGCCAAGCCTGTAGCCATCAACTCTCCCACGACAGAACGTCAATCAAAACCCACCTCCCCCCTGGTCAGAGGCCGTTAGGTTTTACGTTTCAACGGCTCAAGCCGCAAAAGGTTTCGCGGCATTTCTGTGCCGAAAAACACGCATTCCCGGCAGCCGAGGCGGGGGTCCGCCGCGGGCGATGGCGTTTCAGGAGACGTTGACCACGACCTGCGAGGCCACCGACTTCTGCAGGCCATCCCACGTGACCATTCGAAAGGCCGCCAACCGACCGCTCGCGTTGGCCGGCGGTGTCCAGCGAATGCTGCCACCGGGTGCAAGCAGCGGTATCTGCAGGGCCGTCGGCCAGCCCTTCGGCGGCACCTGCTGCCAACGGTTCTCGTCAAACAGTTCGAGCTTTCCCGACAAGACACGGTCGAGGACGAACTCGATGCTGCGGGAGCCGGTTTGCCCGGCGCCGGAAGCCGCCACGAGCTGGTCGTACGTGATCACGAGCGGCTGATTACGGCCGGTCGGCCCGAGGCTCGTCGCGGCATTGACCGTTGGCCGGCCCGCCGGCCGCAGGCCCTGCACCAGGATCGCGCTCGAGACCGATGCGGAGCGGATGCCGTCGGAGGCGAAGATGCCGAGCGTGCGGGGCAGGAGACTCCCACCGGAAGTCGTGTAGGTGATCCGGCCCGCCGTCTTGAAGAATGCGTTCAGATTCCGCACCGACCCAGAGAACGTTCGCTGGCTGCCGTCGCCGGTCACCGTCACGCCATTGCGGCTCGTGGCGCCGAGGCTGCCGCTGCCCCCGGTCACGGCCATCGTGACGTTGAGCGCACGCGAATCGGCGTCGACGAATGGCGTCATCCCGCGGGGCCAGACAAGGTTGCCGCGGCGGTCGACCTGCACCCAGTAGGCGATCGGCACGTTGATGAGCGGCGTGCCCCGCTGGCCGATGAAGATCTGGGTCGTGGCAACGTTCGACGACTTGCTGTTCAACGTGTCGACAAGTGTTATCGAGAGCGTCTGCGTGGCCAGTGAGCCGGCCGGGGGCGTGTATTTCACATTGCCAGCCACGAAATACTCGTTGAGTGCTGCGAGGGCGTTCGTTCCACCGAGGCTGATCGGAGTGAATGTCAGGGCCGAGGGCGAGCCACCGACTGCAACGGTGCTCGTGCTTGTCGCCACGAGCGTTCCCGCCGGCGCCGCCACCGTCACCTGGAACGTGGTCGCGTCGCTGATGGTCGGGTCGGTGTCGCTAAACGGCGCGAGCGTGTAGGCGAGCGATACCTGCGTGGCCTCGCTGGTCGTAAACGAGGCCGGCACAAGGTTCACGACGGGACCGGAAATTACTGGAACGATCGTGATGAAACTCGTTCCCGACGCATGCTGCAAGCCGGCGACCGCGGACATCGTCACCTGCTGCGAGGCCGTGCTATTGATCACCGGCGTGAAGGTGACGGCACCGGCCTTCGTGAAATACTCGTTCAACTGGCTCTGCGTGCCTTCGACCTGCCAGCCCACTGCCGCGGAGCCCGTTGGCGTAATCGTTCCTCCCGTCACTGCCTGTGTCGTGCAGGTGAGCGTGCCACCAGCCAGGCCGTTGGCAAGCGTCAGCGTCGCGGTGACGGGAGAGTTTGTAAAGCCGGCAAGCGGCCCGCCGGGCCACGTGAGCAGGGCATTTGTCGCATTTTCATTGACCGCGAATGATGTTCCGGCGACGATCGGCCCAGAAGGCACGACCGTGCCCCAGGGACCGAACGAGAACGTGACCGTGGCCCCGTCGGCAAGACTCGCAAACTCGAACGGAACCGGATAGGCACCGATCCGCGGCATGCCGGGCACGAAATTCTTGTCGTTTTCGTCCTGCGGAAATCCGTATGCCGGGCCCATCAGGGACCCCTGATTGTCTTGGACCGGCGTCACCGACGGCACCGACGGCCCGTATACGAAGATCTGATCGCCATCCGCCGTCTTCGCCAAGTGCATGAAACGGGCGTAGTTGTTGTAGTTCTGATTGGCAGGATACCAGTTCGTCTGCGTACTCCAGACCTGCGAGTTCGCTCCTTGCGTGCCGTCAGCGGGCAGGAGGGCAACACCGCGGTTGAGGGCCGCCACGATCTGTGTACCGATCGGCGTGCCGGCCCCGGCGTAGCCCCTGGGATGCAGGAATGTGCCGATACAGCCATAGACCTGATAGCCAGCCGATCCGTAGAGCGACACGCTCGTCGCGTTGAGCGGGCTATCGATCTCGAACCAATCGGTTGCGGCGGTGCCTTTGGTGCCGTCCTTGATAAACCGGAGGGAGTAGTTGAAGCCCCCACTGCCATCGGGCTTGGCCTGCGAATTCCCCGTCCAGTAATCATTCTCACCGGGGAAAAAGGTCCGAATATTCTTCAGTCCCGGCTGGCCAGGCCCGCCGAACAACGTGTGGAGGTCGTCATTCCAGGCGTTCTGGAACGGAATCGGTATGTTGGTTTTGCCGTAGCTCAGCGGGCTGATGATCCAACCGAGGCTAGCGCTGTACAGATTCTGGTAGGCTTGCTTCAGGGCGTCCTTGGCAGGGCTCTGCAGGTTTTGTTCGGCGTCAATGAACGGCGTGTATGCCTCCAGGATCTTGTTTCGCAGGAGCGTGGACGGCTGCCCCAGCTCGAGCGTACCCTCGACCGAAATGGACGTCCCCGTTACCGGCATCGACCAGAAATTCACCTGCGTCGAGTCGATGGTCAACGTGTTGCTTGCGAGCTTCGTGAATTCGAGTTCCGTGTAGACGAATGAGGGCTGCACGCCGGGCCAGTTGTTGTTCGGGAAACCCGGGGGAGTGACGGCGGTCCCCGTGCCCGTGTAGGTCACGTAGGGCGGCTGGCCCCAGACGTCGGGGACGGCGACGACGAGGATGGCGCCGCCGTTCAGGTCGTCCGTCGATTCCAACGCGATCTCGCTGATGCCTCCGGTCACCGGTGGAATCGGGCCACTGCCCGGCCGGTTGATCTTGATGCCCTCGATGGTGCCGTTCGATGGCGCGTGGACGTCGTATACTTCAAACCTGCCGATGTTGCTCCCGGCAGGCATCAGCCGCGTCGGCGTGTCGCTTGTCGTGTAGCCGATCGCGTAGAGCGTGTAGTCGGTAAGCCCGGTATGGTCGACCAGCGGGATCGTGAATGTGAGCAGCGCCCGCGATTCGAGCTGCTCCAGAGCGATCGCAGTCGACTGACGACGAAGCCGGCGGGCGGCGCGACCACGCCAGAGGAGGAACGTAACAGGTGCCATGAGCGGGCTCCAGAGAGGGGCGACTCAACCCCATTCTGTGCCCTGAGAATCAGGGCTGCGATCAGGAATGCGTAATCGGCGGTTCGACCGCACAAATCACGAGGAGACACGTCGCTTGGAGTGATTTCTGAAGTGATTTCTGAAATCAACGCCAGCGGCGAAACGGCTCGTAGATGCGGATCGTGAGCAGCAGCTCGCTGGCCGTGAACGCGGAGGAGACTCCGGTCGTCTGCAGGGGCACGCCCGACTGGACGCTGGTGACCGTCGTCGAACCCGAGCCGATCGAAAAGAACCGGTAGCCGAGATCCAGCGCGACCCGGTCCGTGAGGTCGTAGAGCACACCGCCGCCGGCCTGCCACGCGAAGCTGCTCACGCTGTCGGCACCGGAGGCGACCACATTCGCTGCTGGAAACTCCGAGTTGGCGGTGAAGCGGTAGCCACCGGCGCCGATGCCTCCGCCAGCGTAGACGCCCAGCCGTTCCGTGAGGTCGAGATCCCGCCAGAGATTCACCATGGTCGACCAGCCATTGGCGGCCCGCACGCTGGAGACGGCATCCGCGTCGCCGGTGACCTGGCCGATCGGATCTCGATAACGCCCCTCGAACTCAAGCCGCAGTCGGCCGCTTTCCCGCTCAAAGGCGACACCGGCCGCGCCGCCGGCTGTGAAGAGTGGTTCATTGACCGACGGCGGCTCGTCGACCACCAGCGTGCCCCAGGACGATCCCACGATGCCCGACAGGTAGAACCGGCGGTCTCCCTCCTCGACCTGCCGCAGATCGACCGGCTGGAGGATCTCTTCCGAGCAGAGTGCCCTTTGGCATGCCGACGATGACACTATGAGAAGGCCCACGACGCAAGCCAGACGCACAAAAACCCGCATGGCAAACTCCCTTTCCGAAGGCACCACCCCGTTCACCGGGCGAATCCGCACAGGCGGCACGCCCACCCTACTGGGTGGTATCGGTGCAAGAGCGACCGGAAAATCGCGTAGAGACGGATCAAGCCGCAGACTCACCGCGATCAGCGGCGACCGCTCAAACCAACCGCCGCAAGGCCCTGGCAGACTGCCCAGCTTTTCAGTGAAAAAGTCACTCCAGACTGTCGATGACATTCCACCGCTTGGTAACGAACTCAAAAACGCCTACAAAACAAGCACACGCGCCCGTAGCTCAGGTGGATAGAGCATGGGATTTCTAATCCCAGGGTCGCTGGTTCGAGTCCAGCCGGGCGTACTTTTACAAGCCTCCCAACGAGGAGTGGGAGGCCTACAAATCACCATGACCACCTCACTCGCAGACCCGACGCCCCGCTGGATGGCCCGCTGGCTCGTCGCCGCCGGGATCTACAACCTGCTCTGGGGAGCACTCACCGTGCTCTACCCCGGCTGGCTCTTCGACCTCACTGGCATGGACCGTCCGAACTATCCGTTCATCTGGCAGTGCGTCGGCATGATCGTGGGCGTCTACGGCATCGGCTACCTCGCCGCATCTCGCGATCCGATCACCCACTGGCCGATCGTGCTCGTTGGGTTTCTCGGCAAAATCTTTGGCCCGCTCGGATACGCGATGGGCGTGGCCAAGGGCGAGGTTCCCCTCGCCTTCGGCTGGACCCTGCCGACTAACGACCTGATCTGGTGGGTGCCGTTCGGCCTGCTGCTCTACCACGCCTGGAAGGCCCACCGGACTGCGCCGGGCGGGGCGGCCGGTAGGCCGCACTCAATCAACTGAGACAGGTGGCGGCCGCGTGACGACGACCGAGACCATCCTCGCCGCCCAGGCACTCGCTTCGTCCGCGATGTGTGGACTGATCTGGTTCGTGCAGATGGTTCACTATCCGCTCTTCGCCCGCACCGACACGACGCACAGCCCCGACTATCCGGATGAGAATCAGCGACGCACGGCGCCGATGGTGCTTCCACCCATGCTCGTCGAGGCGGCCACCGCCACGTTGATCGCGCTCAACCCTCCGTCGGCAGTCGGCCGACCGGTGGCACTGGTAGGCCTGGCCAT
>CANETO010000093.1 GCA_947440895.1 Planctomycetaceae bacterium
ACGCCGATCGCACATCCAGCCCGTCGGTGAAATCGCCGTGACGTCGCGGAATCCCGACACGCTGGGCCTCCGTCTCACGCGGGCTTCAGAGGTGTTGCGGCAGCAACTCAGTCTGGCACGCGGGGCCGGACTCGTGGTCGAGGATGTGATCCCAGACTCGGTGGCCGAGAAGGCCGGCTTCAAACAACACGATGTTCTCGTGCTGCTTGATGACCAGATGCTGCTCCTGCCGGAACAACTCGCGGCGCTGCTCGAGGCCTCGACCGGTACCACACCTCCCGCCTGCACGCTGCTGCGGGGCGGCGCGAAGGTCACGCTTCCGCTCGGGCAGGTAAGCCAGACAAGACAACCGACGCTGCCGACCCCTAAGCCCATTGGCCCCCCGACGATGGCAGCGGCGCCGGCTCCGGCGGCCCGCCGTCAGCTCGCGGCCAAGCCCGCCACGAACGGTCGCCTGCGGGCCGCCGCCTCGACCCTGGCGCTCGTGCAGCCCGCGCCGACAGACCGCGACGGCCAGCCTTCACCCGCAGCCGTGCAGGCCTCCGCGTCTACTCCGGCCGGCTCCACCGTTCCGAAGATGGTCCGGACCGCGGCCATCGCGGATGAGACCCTGATTCGGCACGATTCCGACTTCCAGATCAAACTGTCTCGCGGCAACGAAACACGGCTCGTCGTCCTCGATCCCCACGGCCAGATCGTCTTCAACGACGAGATCGACACGCCCAAGCAACGGAGCCTCGTTCCTGAGGCTGTTCGGCAGCGGGTCGAAGAGATGGAGCAATCCTTGGAAACGGCCACGAAGCGGCCCGCGGTCGAGATCGGTCGGCTCGACGTCGCCCCGGTCGAGATTCGGTAAGCAACGCGGGCTGGCGATCGAACTGGCAAGCGCTACCGCGACCGGTCACAGCACTTCCTACCAGCTGCTCTTGGCCGTATTGTCGGCCCAACTGGAGTGGGCCGAACGTGACGGTTCAGGGGAGATCGTCGGCCCCTGCATCGTGCGCCACGGATCGGGGCCGCTGAACGTGCCCCCCGGCAACTGAATCACCCACGGGCCGGAGCCGCGCGACATCCGCGCAAACGAATCCTCCATCTGCCGCTGCTGAATGTGGGCCATCCGGCGGCGACGCCGCCGCTCCGCCTCCGCGGTCGCTTCGGCATACGACTCCCGCGCCAGCCTCGCCGCTTCAGCAGACGTCTTCAGGGAATCCTCGTACCGCTGTCGCGAGAGGAGTGACTTCGCCGACTCGAGCGCCGTCGTCGCCGGCTGAACGTCGGGCGACACCCCTTCGCCATACCAGGCCGCCACGCGTCGAACGAGCCCATCGGTCTCCTCGAGATCTTCAAACGCCTGCCGAGCGAGCCGGTCATCCTCCGCCGCCAATTCCTCGCCCCGTGCCGCAGCCGTATCGGCCGCCTCCAGCACCTGCCCGACCTGCCGCAGGTCCGGCCGCTGAATCTGGAATCCCTGCTCGGCCGCTTCAAGCAGGCGGCCAGCCTCGCGGGCTCGCTCATTGGCTCGCGCTCGGTCGGTTCGCTGCCGCTCAAGTCCTTGCACAAGATTCCCCACACGGGAGCGAACCGTGTCGTGACGCTCCGGAAGACTGGCCCGCAGACCGTCGAGTTCGGCCCGCCGGTCGGTGATGGCAGCATAGAGGCCCTCGATCCAGTCCAACTGTCGCACCGCCTCCTCCACGAGAGCCAGGGCACGGAAATAGTGCTGGCGGGAATGATCGGCAGACACCTGGGTCTCTGCCAGCAGCGTCCGGACGCGGGCCAGGCCCTCGTCGGCCTTGGCTACGTTGTCTCCCACATCGGCCCACGAACGGTCAGCGTACATGCCCGCCACCTGCTCGATGGCTCGCACGGCCTGGCCGCGGCGGGAGGACAGTGCCTCAAGCCGGGCCACACACGCGGGCAGCAGATCGTCGACCTTCGTCTTGGCTGCCACAATACTCTCGAGCAAGGCCAATGCCTCGGCGTTGGCCTTCTCAGCCCGCTCCACATGCGACAGCGCACCGGCTGTCTCTCCGGCATCGAGGAGTTGGGCGGCAAGCGTCGTGTCGTGCGTGCTCGCGGCCACCAGTTCGTCGGGGTTTGCCCCAGGTTCCGCAAGCAGCCAGCCTTCGGCCCGTTTGGTCCGCACCTTCTGCGCGATCTCCTCGGCGAGCGTGACCGCCTTGATCCGCCGGTCATCCACCCCCTCCAACTCCTCGATCTGAGCAACGGCCCGGGCGAGGGCTGAGGCATGCTCCTCCAACCGGCCCCGGGCAGCGACGGGATCGGATTCCAGGTCCTGTTTGGCCAGCGCAAGTCCGCGGGACACCTCCGCCATCGGCGCCTGAAAGGCGGCGTTTGAGCGGCCGCGTGTCGCCAGCGTGTCGAGCCGCTGGGCGGTGGTGGCCAGATTCCCATCGAGTGTCGTCGCCAGTTCGCGGGCCTTCTCGTGCGCCTGCTCAAGCGCGTCCAAAGGCGCACTGCACTCGCCAGCCACGTCGGCCAGCGGCGGCCTCGCCTCAGCGGATTCGAGGAGTTTGATCGCGGCCTCCGCCTCGGCGGTACCCAGGAACGACTCCTTGCCGATCCGCTCTTCCGCGTGTTCCCAGACGTCCATCAGCCCCAGCCACCGCTCGCGATAGCGACGCAGCGCCGACTGCACGTTGTCGTACGCTGATCGTGTCAGCCCCTCCATGGGCGTTTTGAAGTCGGGGTCGCTGTGAGGCAGCATCCGATGGCGTTCCTGTTGGCTGTCGAGGAGATCGGAGAGCGCCACCACTTCGCTCTTGAAGGCGGCGAGCTTTTCCTTCGCTGCGACGAGCCGCCTCGCATGGCGTGACCACTGCACAAAGAAGGTGGTGACGGCCCCCAACGCGGCCAGCGACGCCAGCCCGAGCGGCAGCGTGCGGGTGCGGAACACTCGAGAGGCTTCGGCCTTGGATCGTTTGAGCTCGGCCTTGTTCTTGACCCAACGCTCCGTGGCACCGACGAGATCTGCCAGCCCCTCGTCATACTGTTCATCCTTGGCCCGGGGCACGAATACCTTCTCGATCAGCTCCGTTCGGATCGTCTGCGGATCGAGTCCACTCGATACCTCGAGCCCCCACGGCGCCTTCATGGCAATCTGCCGGTCCTTGATGTCGAGCACGATCGTGACATCGTTGGCAGGATCGAATGCAGCCGGGCGGCCACTGCGGTCGCCGCCGGCCGCCGACTCCTGCCGCCACCGCTCGACCAGGCTCTCGAGAAGCCGGGTCGATGCGTCCCGCGCGCCACCA
The DNA here is from genome assembly GCA_947440895.1 of Planctomycetaceae bacterium. Lineage (GTDB taxonomy): Bacteria > Planctomycetota > Planctomycetia > Pirellulales > UBA1268 > CAMCQY01. The sequence continues at coordinate 3,276 of CANETO010000093.1, forward strand.
GCATCCCCCACCACGATCACGCGATAGTCACGGCCGCTCTCCAGCTTGGCCTTCTCGATCGCCGCCCGCACCTGCTCAAACGAGTCTTCTACCCCCGAGACGAATACACGCTCGGCGGCAGACGGCGAGGCCTCGGAAGGAGCGATCTCCGCACGAGCGAACTGCCCGAGAGCTGCTGCGGCAAGCGTGGCACAGAGAACGAGAGCAAACCGGCGATACGCAAGGCGGGAATCAATCTGCATGATGGCTCCAGAACAGGACAAAGCTCTACTTCAGCGCACACCGGCGTGGCGTGGCGTCTCCGCGCGAACGGAATTCTATGGCCAGCCGACGGTCGACTCAATCAGTCGGCGACGAAGGCAGCAGCCGCCGCGAAATCAGCGGCCGTAGAACTCATCGGTGCTCATCCGCGGCACGCGGGGCACGGTGCTCGGTGGGCGAGACTGCGCCGGTTGCTGGAGCTGGCGGCGTCCACCATCGGGCTGCTGGACTTGGGGCTGTTGGAGTCCAGGCCGCGAGGCTCCTGGCACGCCAGTCGATGGCGGAGGAGGCAGGCCTGCCCCACGATACTGCCCAGCCCCCGTTCTGAGCGACGAGCGACCAGAAGTCATCGGCCGACCGATTCCTGATTGCGGTCCAGACATCCCCTGACCATCTGGAGCACCCTGAGCAGTTGGAAAACCCTGACCGGCTGGAAAACCCTGAGTACCTGGAGCACCTCTGTTTGCCCTGGCCGCAGTCCCTCTTGTCTGCGGCATTCCACCCGGGAGTCGTCCGGCGTTGAGATCGGTGGGCGGCCCACCACTGCCATAGCCCGGTCGCACCGCAGGCGCACCGGCCCGAACTCCCCCCGAGATGATCCCGGGCCGGCCCGAGGGCTGGCGGCGGTCTTGCCCCGAACCGAGGGACTGCGGAGGGCCTGGTGCCGCTGGTGATGTCGGCGGCCGCATGCCGGGGCCAGACGAGGCAGCTCCAGAGCCAGGCGACGTCTGCCCGGTCGAACGGTTTGGTGCCACGGATGGAATCGTCGACGATATCGCGGGCACGCGAGTTCCCGGGAGGGCCGGGCGTTCTGGCTGCACTGGACGCGCCGGCTGATCAGTGGCGGCATCACTGCCGCCCGCTCCCCCCGGCTGCTCGCCATTTCCGGGCACCAGAATCAGTCCACCGTCGTCGGCGATGCCCGACAGCCCGCCACGTTCGCCCGCGTTTTCAGCCGGCGTTACCGGCCGACCGGTCACGGGATCGATGGCCACTCTCGGCCGTCCCGTCACAGGATCGATGCCTGAACGCATCATGGCGTCGTTGCGGGCCCGACGCATGCGGGTGCGGGCCACCTCAGCCTCGCCGGCGTCGACCTTACCGTCGCGGTCGATGTCCCACTTCCGCATCAATTCTTCCCGCGAGGACGACGACGGCGTCTGGGCGACCCCGGGCTCCGCTCGCAGCGCGATCACACCGCACACGACCAGGAGCAGGCCGCGGGCTGCGCATTCGAGTCGAGCATCTGCCACCAATCCGGGCCGAAGTCTCGGCATCATGGAACGACTCTCCATCGAGAACTCACACCAGCGAACTCGCACCGCAGCCTGCGAACACCCTCATTGTACGCCGCCGCCTCGAAAAACACCCGCCGCGGCGTGAGTTCACGCGGTCGGCGGAGGAGCCGGCACCGCGGCCGCCGTCATGAGAGCTGCCATCCGTGCTGCCGCAACCGCGGCCACGCCCCCGGCCAGGTCGAGTTCGCGGGCGGCCACATGGCAGTGCACGGCATGGCCGTCGATGACGGTCGCTGGCGGCTCCGTCTGCCGGCAGACCTGCTCCGCCAGAGGGCAGCGGGGATGAAATCGGCAGCCCGCCGGCGGTCGGGCCGGACTGGGCACGTCACCGGTGAGCACGATCCGCCGCCGCCGCCGTCCAGGCTCGACGCTGGGCACCGCTGAAAAGAGCGCGAGCGTGTAGGGATGCAGCGGTTCGGCGTAGAGCCGCGCCGCGGGGGCCTGCTCGACAATCCGCCCGAGGTACATCACTGCCACGTCGTCCGACACATATTCCACGATCGACAGGTCGTGCGAAATGAAGAGATAGGTGAGGCCCAATTGCTCGCGGAGTTCTACGAGCAGGTTGACCACCTGGGCCTGGATCGAGACATCGAGCGCCGAGATCGGCTCATCGAGCACGAGGAAGTCGGGCTCGATCACGATCGCGCGGGCAATGGCGATCCGCTGCCGCTGGCCTCCGGAAAACTCGTGCGGGTAGCGGTCGAGCGCCGCAGCGGTGAGCCCGGTACGGGCGAGTGCCCGCGTCATCCGCTCGAGCCGTTCACCCGCGTTGCCGAGCCGATGGATGACGAGCCCTTCTTCAAGAATGGCGCGAACCTTCATCCGAGGGTTGAGCGACCCATAGGGGTCCTGGAACACGACCTGCATTTGCCGTCGCAGCCCACGGAGTTCGGCACCACCGGTCGCCAACACATCACGGCCATCAAACCGCACGGTCCCCCTGGTGGGCTCCACCAGCCGCAAGATACTGCGGCCAACGGTCGTCTTGCCGCATCCGCTCTCGCCAACGAGCCCGAGCGTGCGGCCCCGCCCGATCGAGAAGCTCACGCCATCGACGGCCCGAACGGCCCCCACCGCGCGGCGCAGCAGCCCCTTTCGCACGGGAAAGTGGGTCTCGAGCCCGACGACATCGACGAGCGGCTGTGTCATGCGATCTCCTCGGCTCCTTCCATCCGCCGCGGGGCCCCGAGCGCATCGGCATAGCTGCAGCGGACGAGGTGCTCTGGCTCCAGTTCGCGCAGCGCTGGCATCGCGGCACTGCACTCCGGCAGCCGCGCAAAGGCACACCGGGGATGAAAGCGGCAGCCCGCTGGAAAGTGCTGCGGCGCGGGCACCATGCCGGGAATCGTCCGCAGGCGTCCAGCCCCGCGGCTGCCCGCGGCTGCACCCGCCAGAGCCGGCCCACTGCGTTCGGGCCGAGCGGCGAGGAGGCCGATCGTGTAGGGATGCCGCGGCTGCGCGAAGAGTTCGTCTGCCGGCGCCTGTTCGACGATCCGGCCGGCGTACATGACGGCCACGTCGTCGCAGGTCTCGGCCACCACGCCGAGGTCGTGTGTGATCAGGAGGATCGCGGTGCCCAAACGATGGCGCAGGTCGGCGAGGAGGTCGAGAATCTGGGCCTGAATCGTGACGTCGAGCGCGGTGGTCGGCTCGTCGGCGATGATGAGATCGGGCTCGCAGGCCAGCGCCATGGCGATCACCACCCGCTGCCGCATGCCGCCGGAGAGTTGGTGGGGATATTCGTCGAGCCGTCTCTTGGGATCCGCCATCCGCACCAGTTCGAGCATCTCGAGCGCCCGGCTGCGGGCCTCCGCGCGCGACACATCTCGGTGCAAGAGCACCGCCTCGGCGATCTGGTCGCCGATCGTGAAGACCGGATTCAGACTCGTCATCGGCTCCTGGAAGATCATCCCGATCCGGCCACCGCGAACCTCCCGCAGTTGCGGTTCGGGGAGCGTCACTAGATTCAGCACGCCGCCACTGGCATCTCGCAGCAGGATCTCACCCGCCTCGATCACGCCCGGCGCCGCCACGAGCCCGAGGATCGACATCGCCGTGACGCTCTTCCCGCAGCCACTCTCGCCGACAAGGCCGAGCGTCTTGCCCCGCTCGATCGACAGCGACACCCCATCCACCGCCGGCACGCGGCCAGCAGGCGTATGAAAGGTAGTGACCAGGTTGTTGATCTCAAGCAGTGGCACCGTCATTTCCGTGCCTCCCGCAGTCGTGGATCAGTCACTTCCTGGAGGCCCTCGCCGATCAGGTTGTAGGCCAGCACGGTGAGAAAGATGGCGATGCCGGGAAACACCACCAGCC
>CANETO010000094.1 GCA_947440895.1 Planctomycetaceae bacterium
CCACGCCGGTGAGCCGCTGATCGAGGCCCTGAAACTTGAACGTGAACCGCTCGTGGTCGATTCCCAGGAGATGGAGGATCGTGGCGTTGAAATCGTTCACATGCACTGGCTTCTCGACGATGTTGTAGCTGAAGTCGTCGGTCTCCCCGTAGGACACGCCCCCCTTGGCCCCGCCACCGGCCAGCCACATGCAGTAGTTGCGCGGGTGGTGGTCGCGGCCGTAGGTGTCCTTGGTGAGCGTCCCCTGCGAATAGACGGTGCGGCCAAACTCGCCACCCCACACCACGAGCGTCTCATCCAGCATGCCCCGCTGCTTGAGATCCCTGATCAATGCGGCCGTAGCCTGGTCGGTGTCGAGACACTGTGCCTTGAGATCGTTGGGAAGATTGCCGTGCTGGTCCCAGCCGCGATGCAGGATCTGTACCGCCCGCACTCCTCGCTCCACCAGCCGCCTGGCCAGGAGGAGGCTGTGCGTGAACGAGCCCGGCTTCTTGACGTCGTCGCCATACATCTCCAGCGTCGCGCTGGTTTCATCGGAAATATCTGCCAGTTCCGGCACGCTCGCTTGCATACGAAACGCCATCTCATACTGGGCGATGCGGGTTTGAATCTCCGGGTCGTGGTAGCGGTCGAACCCGATTGAATTGAGCCGGCCGAGGCCATCGAGCATCTGGCGTCGGTCGGCAGCGGTGACGCCTGGGGGATTCGGCAGATAGAGCACTGGGTCGCCCGAGCCACGCAGCGCCACGCCGCTGTGCCGCGAGGGAAGAAAACCGCTCGACCACATTCGCGTGAAGAGGGCCTGTGAGGGATTGATGTCGGGCAGTGGCGTGAAAACCACAAAGGCGGGGAGGTCGTCGCTCTCGCTGCCGAGTCCATACGACACCCAGCTCCCCAGGCTCGGCTTGCCGGGAACCTCGCTGCCGGTCATCAGGAACGTGCAGGCGGGATCATGATTGATGGCGTTGGTGTGGATCGTCTTGACCAGCGCGATCTCGTCGACGACGCCCGCGGTGTAGGGGAGCAGTTCGGTGTTGATCCAGCGGCCGCAGCGGCCAGCCTGTTCGAATTTGAATTTGGATGGCGCTACCGGAAACCGGGCCTGACCACTCGTCATGCCGGTGAGACGCTGATCGCCCCGCACGCTCGCGGGAATGTCCTTGTCGAAATAGTCGTGGAGCTTGGGCTTGTAGTCCCAGAGATCGATCTGCGAGGGGCCGCCGTTGGGATGGATATAGATCACGCTCTTGGCACGCGGAGCGTGATGGGGCAGGCCGGCGAGCGGCGGATGCACGCGGCTGGACAGGGCAGGGGTGGCCGTAGGATCGAGCGCAGCCCCGCGGCTCCGCCGCGATTCGAGCAGACTCAGGGCGAATGCCCCCAGCCCCACGCCGCCGGAGCGAAGAAACACGCGGCGGCCGGCGATCGCCTGGGCCTCTGAAAAGCTCACTCCGGGCAGGCTGGCCATGACCGTCAGTTCCTTGTCAGGGTTTCATCGAGGTTGAGCAGCAGGTTTGCGACCAGCGTCCAGGCGGCCAGTTCATCGGCCGGGATGCCGTCCGGCACCGGCGAATCACCCTGCCTGATGAGCTGCCCCGCGGCTTCCGGATCGGCTGCGTAGCGGGCCCGATGCATGGAGAGGTTGTGCGTCACGATGAGCGTTTCCTCCGGTGTTGGCGTCCGGGCTAGCACCGTGCCAAACGCCGCGGCGATCCGCTCGGCATCGCTGCCGGGGAGGGCAACGATGCGGGCGGCCAACGCCCGGGCAGCCTCCACATGCTGCGTGTCGTTCATCAATTGCAGGCTCTGAAGAGGCGTGTTGCTCCGCTCGCGGCGGGCGCACAGTTGCTCGCGGTTGGGGGCATCGAAGTTAGCCATGAAGGGCGGGGGCGCCGTGCGCTTGAAGAAGATGTAGAGGCTGCGACGGTAGAGGCCGTCGCCTTTGTCGCGGACATATTTTTGCGTGTCAGAACCGGCGAACCCGACTGGCTCCCAGATGTTGTCAGGCTGGTAGGGCCGACTGCCACGGCCGCCAACCGTCGGCGAGAGCAGCCCCGACACCGCCAGGGCATTGTCGCGGATCTGTTCGGCATCGAGACGGATCCGCGGCCCGCGGGCCAGAAGCCGGTTGGCCGGATCGCGGGCCAGTTGTTCCGGCAGCACCGTCGCCTGGCGGGTGAAGGCGGCGCTCGTCACGAGCAGCCGCAGGAGGTGTTTGGTGTTCCAGCCGCTGTCGCGGTATTCAGCCGCCAGCCAGTCGAGCAGATCGGGATGGCTCGGCTCCTCTCCCTGGAGGCCGAAGTCTTCGCTGGTCTTCACCAGCCCCGTGCCAAACACCTGCTGCCAGATCCGGTTGGCCGCCACGCGGGGAGTGAGGGGCTGCTCGGCCGCAACGAGCCAGCGGGCCAGATCGAGACGGTTTGGCGTGTATCCCTCCGGCACCGTCAGCGTCGGTAGGAAGGCGGGCGTCGATCGCGGGACCATTTCTCCCGGCTTGTCGTAGGCACCGCGGAGCATCACGAAGCTCTCCCGCATCTGCGACTGATCGTTGAACACGAGCGTTCGCACGAGCGCCTTGTCGAGTGCTGCGACGGCCTTCTGATTGTCATCTTTCGCCTTTTCAGCAGCGGTGACAGGCTCCGGCCGACTGCTCCACACCTTCGCCAGCCAATGCCTGCGGATGCGGGCGACATCGGCTTCGTCTGTTGTCTTTTCCGGCCCCTGCTTGACGAGTTCACGCAGGTCCTGGGGCACGTCATCGAGGGTGTCTTTGCCGACGCGTGCCTGCCACCAGGCTGTGAACGACTGCGTGGGGTTGGTGACCGGGTCGCTCGTGACCACGTTGCCCACCAGATCCCAACGGACGTGCCCGTCGTATTGCGTGAGTGCGAGACCTGTGACCTGCTTGTCCGGCGAGAGGCCCAGGGCATCGGCCGGCACCGCAATCCGCACCCACTTTCCAGCCTCGGGCAGTGGGCCGGCGGCAAACCGCGAGGGCGTGCCCAGATCTCCCCAGAGGATGGCCTCGGCATCTCCCCACACCGCTCGGTGATTCCAGCCGCCGACGTGGAACTGCAGCATGATCGCCCGCGGCGGCGCGGCGGGGTCGAGCCAGACATGGGCAAAGATTTCGGCGCCGGCGGGGAGGGTAAACGTAGCGGCTCCCCCCTCGTAGACTTCCTGTCCGATGCCGTTGGCAAACCGCTCCACGCTCCGCTGCCCGGAAAAGACCTCTCCCGGGGCGGTGCCGGAATACCACTGGGTTGGTCCGGGATTCGACTGCATGGTGGCCGACGGTGGAAATTCGTCATCGATCCACACGGTTTCTGTACGGGCCGGCTCGGGCCGCGGCTCCTGCGTCGCCGGATCGGTGTAGACCACAGCGGTGAGCAGATCGTCATAGGCCTTTTGCAGTCCCGACGACAGTTCCTTGAGGGTCGCCAGCTGCGTCGCCTGCGCGGACGATGGCAACGGCAGCGCGGGGGCGGTGGTCGAGGTGTTGCCGTCGTTGCCGGGGTCGGCTGCGGAATTGAAGAATGAGTAGAGCGAGTAGAACTCGCGCTGCGACAACGGATCGAACTTGTGGTCGTGGCAGACGGCGCACTGTCCGGTGAGACCCAGCCAGGCCTGCGTCATCGTGGCGGTGCGATCAACGGCGTAGCGAAACAGGCTTTCCTGGTCGATCGATCCGCCTTCTCCCGTCGTGACATTGGACCGGCAGAAGCCGGTCGCCGTCTGTTGGTCGCGGGTGGCGGCCGGGAGCAGATCGCCCGCCAGTTGATGGATCGTGAACGTGTCGAACGGCATGTTGTCGTTGAAGGCTTTGACGACCCAGTCGCGGTAGGCCCACATCTGCCGTTCGTTGTCGAGATGGAGACCATGCGTGTCGCCGTAGCGGGCCAGATCAAGCCAGTGTCGGGCCATCTCCTCGCCATGCCGCGGGCTGGCGAGCAAGCGGTCCACCAGTTGGTCGTAGGCATCGGGAGCAGGATCACTGAGAAACGCATCCACCTCGGCCGGCGTCGGGGGCAGGCCGGTGAGCGTGAAGCTCAGACGTCGAATGAGGGTGGCCCTGTCGGCGGCCGGATTGACCGGCAGTCCCTCGGCGGCCAGCGGCACGCCGAGGAAGGCGTCGACCGGATGGGCGGCTCCAGTGTTCCCGACGGTATTTCCGACGGCTGGCACCGTCGGCCTCACCAGTGGCCGAAACGACCAGTGCTGCTCATACGGTGCTCCCGCGACGACCCACCGCTCGAGCAGGAGTTTCTGCTCCTCGGAGAGCGTTTTGCGGGAATGGGGCGGGGGCATCACCGTGTCGGCATCGGTGGCCCGAATCCGCTTGAGCAGTTCGCTGGCATCGGGCTCCCCCGGCACGATCGCCCGCAGGCCGCTGTCGAGCGACATGCTCGCGCCCTCCGCCGTGTCGAGACGCAGCCCCGCCTCCTGCTTCCCGGGGCCGTGGCAACTGAGGCAGTTCTCCGCCAGGATCGGCCGAATGTCATGGTCAAACCGTAGGGCGGCCGGTTCCGCCGCAGTTGTCGCCGTGATCGGCCCGCCGGCCAGCCAGACCAACGTCATGGCAACGCACAGTCGGCGCACGCCGGCCATCAGGGAGTCGTTAGCATGATGCATGGCGATAGTTTCGTCGGGAAACGGGTAATGGTGGAGTCCGCTCCGCCCGAGCGACCCACCATTATGAATTGTAATTCCGCCGTTCGGTCACGCCATTCCGGGAACGCAGCTAGTTCTTCTTCTGGAACGTGTAGATGCCCTGGCCGGTGGGGCTGATGACGGTGAAGTAGGCTTCGCCCGCCTCGTCCTCGCCGAAGCTGACCACGGGCAGTGTCACCTCTTCGTGGGCGATCGTCCGATTGGCGATGACCCGCCTGCTGGCGGTGTCGTAGTGCAACGCCCAGAGCCGTCCTGAGACGTAGTCGGCGTAGAGATAGTGGCCGGCGAGTTCCGGCACCTTTTTGCCACGGTAGATGAGGCCACCGGTGATCGACCTGCCGAGATCGTGGTCGTATTCCCAGATCGGATCGATCAGGCCGGCACTGGTGCTGAGGTTGTTGGCAGAGTAGGGATGGGCGCCTTCCCGCAGGCTCCAGCCGAAGTTGCCACCCTTCTCGGCAATATTGATCTCCTCCCAGAAATCCTGGCCGACGTCCGCAAACCAGAGCAGCCCAGTCTGGCGGTCGAATGCCATCCTCCAGGGATTGCGCACGCCATAGGCAAAGATCTCGGCACGCGGCGGGGGGCCCTTGCGCTTCTTGGCCGCCATTTCCGCCGCGATCTCGGCAAACGGATTATCCGCCGGGATGGCGTAGTTGAGCGCGGGGTTTTCCGTCTTGGCGTTGACGTCGATCCGCAGGATCTTCCCGAGCAGCACCTGGAGGTTCTGACCGTTGTTGAATGGGTCGTGCTGCTTGCCGCCATCGCCAACAGCGATGTAGAGATAGCCATCCGGGCCGAAGCAGAGCGTGCCGCCCTTGTGATTCCAGGCGGGGTGCGTGACCCGCAGCAGTTCCTCCTCGCTGGCCGGATCAGCCTTGTTGGGATCATCCTTGGAGACGCGGAAGCGAGACAGGATGGTGGTGAATGGCACCTCCTTCGTCGAATACTGCACGAAGAATTCACCGTTCTCCTTGTAGCGCGGGTGGAATGCCAGACCCAGAAAGCCCTCTTCATTTTTCTTTTCGAAGTAGTGCACCTTCTCCGACAGATCGAGAAACACCTTCGTCTCGGTTGAGTCGGGCTTGAACACATGCACCACGCCCTGCTGCATTGGCACGAAAATCCGATTGGAGCCGTCGCCGGCGTGGGTCAGCAGCATGGGACGCAGCGGATTCAGGACGCCATCCTTGTCTGACTCCCAGCCGGTCCACGTGAGCTCGGGGAAGGCCACCACTGGTTGCACGGCCAGCGGCGACTCGTCAATGGTCGCTTCGGCCCGCACGCAGGATCCAGACGACCAGAGACTGAGCACCAACGCAGCAAGAGCAATGCGGTTCACGGCGACGTCCTGAAGAGAAAGGGAAAGGGAGAAGAAACCGGGAAGTGGGCTGACAGAGTCGGCCACCCCAACCATACCACCATCCTTTTATAGTCTTCGAGCGAGATTCGTCGACACCGGCCGGTGTTCACGGATCGAGAATCACCGCCACCGGCAGCGAGTCGCCGAAGGTCTCAAAGTCCTTGAACGTCCAGACCACCTGCTTCGCGGGCGTGACCTCGATGATCTGCGGATTATCGGGGCCGGCGTGGCAGTTGATCAGCTGCGTGTTGCCGTTGGCCAGCCGCCGAACCTGTGTCACCCAGGCCAGCGTGATCCCGGGCAGATCATGCTGGTCGATCCGCCAGACGATCTCCTTGCCGGGAGTCACCTCCAGCACCCCGTGGCCGTTGCCGGTGCCGATCAGCGTGTTGCCGTTGGCGAGCCTGACTGCGGAATAGACCTGGTTGCCGAATGCCTCCGGACCATGCCCCGGCTTGGGTTCCTTGCCAAATAGCGGCACGTCGTATTCCCAGATCACTTTCCCGGTGGCGTCGTACTCTCGCACCGCCCCATCACGCTCGTGCGCCACAAGATACGTTCCGGCAGCGGTGGGGCGGACATTGCGGGTGTCGGAGTGCACGGCTGGGTTCTTCACGACCAGCGGAATCGACTTCCGCACCTTCCCGTCGCGGCCCACCTCGAGGATCCGCGCCGGCCCCGACTCCACGATCATCGTCGCCCCGTCCGGGAGCCGCTCAAAGGCGTGCACCTCCACCGGCCGGCCGGCGTTGTCGCCGCCCTGCGCGTCGTACTCCCAGACGGGCTTACCATCGGCATCGACCTCGAGGATCCGTGTCCAGCCATCCTGAAGGAGCAGGTTGCCGTTGGGAAGGAGGTGAAGATCGTGGATTGCACCGTTGGGCCGCTTCCATTCGACGCTTCCGTCAGCGGCGATCGCCGCCAGTGTCTGCCGCGAGGAGTCGGCCGCGATCACCCGTCGGGGTGTGCCGGTCTGCACCGCCGTGCGGACAGAATCGGCACCAGCGGCGGGGTTTCCCGCGGCGGTCCAGAACACTCCCAGCGCAGCCAAGAGCACTACCGCCGTTGCGCGGCAGTGCGGCATATGGATTGATGTTGCCATGATTTTTTCTCCCTGG
>CANETO010000095.1 GCA_947440895.1 Planctomycetaceae bacterium
AACGCCTCCTTGATCCGCGCCATGATCACCTCGCGGGCCGACATGCCGGTGGTGTTGCTCATCCCCTGCCCTCTAGTGGCCGCGTCTGCTCGTCCGGCTGGTGGTGCTCCCATTGCCGCCGAAAGCTCTGTCGGGGCGCTGCCTGCAGATCACGTGAGGCGAGCCAGTCGCGCAGCAGCGGCGGCCGCAAGACCTTCAGCAGCGGCAACATGCTGCGAAACACCGCCCCACCGAGACCGAAGAGCCACGGCCGGCTGGCCACCATCGCAAACAGCCTGTGCCCGATTTTTTCCAAGGCATTGGGGGCGGTCCGGGCGGCGTTTCGCCGGTTGTGGAGCAGATGATGGGCTATGTCGATCCGCACCGGACAGGCATCGGTGCAGGCGCCGCAGAGCGAACTGGCCCCCGAGAGGTGGTTCCAATCGGACAGGCCGCGGAGGTGCGGCGTGATCACCGAGCCGATCGGGCCCTGGTAGGTGGTGCCATAGGTGAAGCCGCCGACATTTTTGAAGATCGGGCAGACATTCAGGCAGGCTCCGCAACGAATGCAGTGGAGGCTGTCCCGCTGCTCGGGGTCGGCGAGGATCGCCGTCCGCGAGTTGTCGAGGAGCACGAGGTGCATCTCGTCAGGGCCATCGACCTCGCCGGGCCGACGCGGGCCCGCATACAGGGTGTTGTAGCAGGTCAGGGGCTGGCCCGCCCCGGCCGTCGCCAGCATCGGCAGGAGCACCGCGAGGTCGTCGAGGTGCTCCACCACCTTCTCGATGCCAGAAATGGCGATGTGCATCCGAGGCAGCGCCGCTGTCAGTCTCGCGTTGCCCTCGTTTTCAGTGATCGAGATCTGGCCGGTTTCAGCGACGAGAAAATTCGCTCCGGTGATCCCGATGTCGGCATCGACGTAGAGCCGGCGCATGTGCCGGCGGGCGATCATCGTCAGTTCCTCGGGGCTGTCGGTCGGCGGCGTTCCGAGATGCTTGCCAAACAGGTCGCTGATCTCGTCGCGGCGGACGTGCATGCAGGGGAACACGAAGTGATACGGCGGCTCGCCCCGGAGTTGCTGGATGAACTCGCCCAGATCGCTCTCCACCACGCCGTAGCCTTCGCCCTCAAGTGCCGCGTTGAGATGAATTTCTTCGCTGGTCATGCACTTGCTCTTGATGACCGCCTTCGCTCGGGCCGCCCGCACCAGTCCCAGCACGATCGTGCGGGCCTCTTCAGCGTCCCGCGCCCAGTGCACCTGTCCGCCGTTGGCCTCGAAGTTGGCGACGAACCGCGGCAGCAGTTCGTCCAGCCGGTTCACGGCCGACCATTTCGCCAGGCTGGCGGCGTCGCGGGCATGCTCCCAATCGCGAAACCGTGCCTTCTGAAGATCGCGATTGGTGTAGTAGCCGCCGAGTGCCTTGCGCACGAACTCCCGGTGGCCCGTGTCGCGGACATGCTCGGTGGCGTCGTGGAGGAACTTCTTTTTTGCAAACCTCGGGCTGTCCGCTCCGGAGGGGCGTGGCTGACTTTCGGGCGGGCTGGCGGCGTCGGAGGCGATCATGTCCCAATCATAGCCGATGGCCAGTTTCTGGGGCCTGCCGCCGGCGGGGCCGATGATTGCATGGATTTCTTCTGTCCAGGAGGGTAAAACCGGTGCGTCCGGCCGCGTGCTGTGGCGTGCGGCCAGCCCTCTCGACTGTGCGAGAGGGCTGTGCGTTGATCGGTGTTGACCACAAGGTGTGTGGTTGACCATGGGGTGTGTGGAAAGGCGACGGGTATGCTCTCAGCGGCCGTGATCGACCGCTTGGTGTGGCTGGGAGTGGCCTGGATGCTATTGGCCGCCGCCTGGGCGTCATTCTGCATCTGGGTCGACACCGACTTCCGTGAGATTCTCGGCGAGGAATTCCCCTGGACGTTGCCCTTCGTGGCTGCCGGAGCGGTCTGGTTCTTCACCACCTACCAGTACGGCCTGGGTATGCTGCCGCTTTTTCTCGTGGCCCTGCCCGCCGCATTTCTGGGGTATGTCGCCTTTCGCGACAGCAAGGCCCCGTCGACCCGCAAGATGCTCACCCGGCGGTTCGCCCGCAAGATGACGTTTCTGGCCGCCACGAAACTGGGCTTGGAAAAAGAGTTCGAGAAGTGGTTTCCAGTGCGCACTGTCCGTCATGGAGGCCACGAGGCCGACACGTCGATTGTGATCCTGAGCAAAAATGGCACGCCGGTCGATGGTCAGGGAGGGGGTGGGGTCGATCGCGAGACCTCGCGGGCGGTGAAGACCGTTCAGCAGATCTTCGAGAAGGCGCTCGCCATGCGGGCCACCGACATCCACCTCGAGCCGAAGGGTGCCGAGGAGTTGATCGTTCGCTGTCGCATCGACGGCATCCTGCAGAATGTGTCATCGATCAAGGGGGCGGCCGGCCGAGCGGTGGTGTCGGCGATCAAGGTGTGCGCCGACATGGACATCGCAGAACGGCGGCGACCGCAAGACGGCACGTTTTCCGTGCTCAATGCAGGTAAAAAATTCGACGTCCGCGCCGCCTCCGGCCCGACGAATTTTGGCGAAAAGATGGCGCTGCGGCTGCTCGATGCCGACAGCGGCATCATCAAGGGGGGGCTCGCCTCGCTCGGCATGCGGGATTCGCTTCTCAAGACCCTGCAGGGAATCGTCCAGCAGCCCCACGGCATGCTGATCGTCTGCGGTCCAACCGGCTCCGGCAAGACGACGACCCTCTACGTGGCCCTCGGCGAGATCGATGTGCTCTCCCGCAACATCGTCACCATCGAGGATCCGATCGAATACCAGCTCGACAACATCTCGCAGACTGCCGTCAACAACGCCGCGGACCTGACTTTCGCGAAGATTCTGCGGTCGGTCTTGCGGCAGGACCCGGACGTGATCCTGGTGGGCGAGATTCGCGACAAAGAGACCGCCGAGATCGCGATGCAGGCCGCTCTCACCGGGCACTTTGTCTTCACGACCTTGCATGCCAACGACACGGCGACCACGGTCACCCGACTGCTCGACATCGGGATCGAAACCACCTTGCTCCAGTCGGCGGTGACGGCGGTGCTGGCCCAGCGGCTCGTCCGCGTCCTCTGCCCCAAGTGCAAGGAACCCTATCCTGCCCCGCCGGAATTCCGGCAAAAGCTGAGCGTGGCCGCCGACAAGGAGGTGACGATCTATCGCGAGAAGGGCTGCCCGGCCTGCCACGGCACGGGTTACAAGGGCCGCACGGGCGTGCATGAACTGCTGGTGTTCAACTCCGCGATTCGAGAACTGCTGGTGGGGCAGCCGTCGATCCAGGCCATCCGGGCAGCGGCCCGCAAGGCCGGCACGCGGACCCTCCAGGAGGCGGGCATCGCGAAGGTGCTGGCCGGTGTGACGAGCCTCAACGAACTCGTGCGGGTGACCAAGTGAGCCAGAGCTTTATTCCAGTGACGTTGCAGGCGAGGCCATCATGCTGATGCTCCTAAGCACGCTGTTGGCCACGAGCATGCTGCAGCGATTCGGCGACCTGCTGGTGGGCGGGATCATGCTCGCTCTGGTGGCCTATGGCGCGCAAAGCGGTCTCTTTTTGGCAGTCTTGGCCGGCATGCACGCGCTGGTGTCGCTGGTGGTGGCGCTGGCATTTGCGGAGCCCCTGGCAGCCCTGCTGACAACCTTCGAACTACCGGCTCACTATGCGTTCCCGGCTGCCTTTGGGCTGCTGCTGGTGGGCACGGCCTTCGGTATCCGGCTCCTGGTCGGCGAGTATGTCCCGTCGGAGGTGGTGCGGTTTGCACCGGTGATTGACAAACTCGGCGGCGGACTCGTAGGCGCCGTGGCGGGCACGGTCGTCGCCGGAACGTTTCTGATCGCCTTCTCGATCGCCCCGGTCCCAGAGGCGTTCCGGCTTGACGGGGCAACACTGCGCTATGACATGGGAACACGGCTGCTCAAGACCTTTGCCCGCTGTGTCCAACCCGATGACGAGAAGCGGGCGATCCTGCTCGACGGCGAGCCTGGGTCGGTGCCATCGCCACTTCCCGTGCCTGTGCCGGAGACCCCGGGCACCGACGCCGAGCAGCCCGCACAGCCAGAGCCCACGCCGCCACCTCCGCCACCTCCGCCGGTGTGGAGCGAGCCGTTTGCCGATCTGAATGGCAACGAGACATACGATGAGGGCGAGCCCTACATCGATACAGACACCAGCCAGACCTTTACAGCACGGCTCGTCCAAAGCGACGTCAACGGCAATGGCAGACGTGACATCGGCCTCCTTGAGCGGTACCGGATGCACGTCTGGGGCAACCAGGTGATGTCGCTGGTAACGATCGACGAGGTCGTTCCCACACCTGCGGACAACGCGTCGGCTCCAGCAACCGGCGTTCCAGCGCCGGCGGCAGCGGCTAGCGTTCCGTGACCATGCCGGCGAGCACTTCGGCGAGGTGGACGGTACGGATCTTGCGGCCGTTTCGCGACAGCCAGCCGTCGAGTTGGAGCTGACAGCTCGGGTCACTCGACACGATGTAGTCGCAGTCGGTGCGGGCGAGCGAGCCGCCCTTCACCTCCGCCATCGCCGTCGAGATCATCGGAAACTTCACGCTGAATAGGCCGCCAAAGCCGCAGCAGCTCTCCGGCTCGTCGCACTCGATCAGTTCCAGATCGCGGACGGCCCGCAGGAGTTGCCGGGGTTCGTCCTTGACCCGCAATTCGCGGAGGCCGTGGCAGCCGTCGTGGTAGGTGACGCGGTGCGGGAACTCCGCGCCCACGTCGGTCACACCCAGCTTCTTCACGAGAAACTCGCTGAATTCGAACGTCCGCGCCGCCAGATCGAGAGCGGCCGTCTCGTGGGGCGTGCCCTCGAGCAGTTCCGGATAGAAGACCCGCATCATCGCCACGCAGGAGCCGCTCGGGCCCACCACCGCCTCGGCGCCCGCGAAGACCTCAATCGCGTGGATCGCCACGGCACGGGCCTCGTCCCAGTAGCCCGAATTGAAGCTCGGCTGACCGCAGCAGGTCTGAGCGGAGCGAAACTCGACCGCGTGGCCGAGTCGCTCAAGCACGCGGGCCACCGCGAGCCCCACCTGTGGGGTCATCTGATCAACGAAGCACGGAATGAAGAGGCTGACGTTCATGGCGTTAGTGTAGATCAGTCACCCTTCTTTTCCACAAAGGCCTGGAAGGCGGGGCATGAACACCATGCGGCGCAATTGGCAGGCATACGGGAGCCGGGGGTCGGGGGAAGCCGAAGCGAGTTGGCGTATCCTCGCCCCGAGTCGGAGGCTTTCACCGGCCCCCGGCGGTTTCTACCACCCGACCGCTGTCGGCTCAGCCTAGCCCCGCCGCTTGATCGCGCGCACCAGTGCCTGCCCCATGTCCGCCGGGCTTTCGGCGATCTCGATACCAGCGTCCCGCAGCGCCTCGAGCTTGGCCTCGGCCGTGCCCTTGCCGCCGGAAATAATGGCACCGGCGTGACCCATCCGCTTGCCCGGTGGCGCGGTGCGGCCGGCGATGAACGCGGCGACTGGCTTCGTGACATGCTGCTTCACGAAAGCCGCCGCCTCCTCCTCGGCCGAGCCTCCGATTTCTCCCATCATCAGGATGGCATGGGTGTCGGGGTCTGCCTGGAAGAGCGTGAGGATGTCGATAAAGCTCGAGCCCACGAGCGGATCACCGCCAAGGCCGACGCAGGTGCTCTGGCCGTGGCCGAGTTGGGTGAGCTGCCAGACGGCCTCGTAGGTGAGTGTGCCTGAGCGGCTCATCACGCCGACATGACCGGGGGTGTGGATATACCCGGGCATGATGCCAATCTTGCACTCGCCCGGCGTGATCACGCCGGGGCAGTTGGGGCCGATCAGCCGACTCGTCGAGGCGTTCACCACCGGCATCACACGGGCCATGTCGAGCACGGGAATGCCTTCGGTGATCGCGATCACCAGCTCAATGCCGGCGCCGACCGCCTCGAGGATCGCGTCGGCTGCGAAAGCCGGTGGCACGAAGATCATCGTGGCATTGGCGCCGGTTGCATCGCGGGCCTCGGCCACGGTGTTGAAGACCGGCAGGCCGACGACGGTTTCGCCCGCCTTGCCAGGCGTCACGCCGCCCACCATCCGCGTGCCATAGTCGAGGCAACCGCGGGTGTGAAACTCACCCACCTTGCCGGTGATGCCCTGACAGATGACTCGGGTGTCGCGATTGACGAGGATGCTCATGGGAAGCTTTCAAAAACGGAACGGGAACGTGTGGGAAAGCAGTGGTGGGTTCGCCTCAGGCGGCGTTGGCGGCGGCGACCACCTTCTTGGCGGCGTCGGTCAGGCCATCGGCGGTGATGATCGCCGTGCCGCTGGTGGCCAGGATCTTCTTCCCCTCCTCCACCTCGGTGCCCTCAAGCCGCACGACCAAGGGCACGGTGAAGCCGACGGTCTTCGAGGCCTCGACAATGGCGGTCGCGATCGTCGTGCACCGCATGATGCCGCCGAAGATGTTGACGAGGATCGCCTTCACGTGTGGATCGGAGAGGATGATGCGGAACGCTTCAGTCACCTGATTCACATCGGCGCCACCGCCGACGTCGAGAAAGTTGGCTGGCTGTCCGCCGTGGTATTTGACGAGGTCCATCGTGCTCATGGCGAGGCCGGCACCATTGACGAGACAGCCGATCGTGCCGTTGAGCTTCACATACGAGAGTCCGGCGGCGGCAGCCCGCGTTTCGGCCGGTTCTTCTTCGGCCTCGTCGCGAAGCGCCGCGAGATCCTTGTGGCGAAACAGCGCGTTGTCGTCGAACGTCATCTTGGCGTCGAGCGCGACGAGCGAGCCGTCCTTGGTGAGCACCAGTGGATTGATCTCCAAGAGCGAGGCGTCGAGCGACACGAACGCCGCGCAGAGCTTGCGAAAGAACGCCTCGGCGTGACGCCAGCTGGCCGTCGGCAGGCCGAGCTTGGCGGCTAGGAGCCTGGCCTGATAGCCGGCGAGGCCGCGATCGGGGTCGAAGGGCTCGCTCAGGATCAATTCGGGAGTGTTGTGGGCCACCTCTTCGATATCCATGCCGCCGGCCGTGCTGGCAATGAGCACCGGCGAGCCGACGCGGCGGTCGACGAGCACCGCACAGTAGAGCTCGCGGTCGATCGCGCAGCCGCTCTCCACGAACACCTGCCGGACGACCTG
>CANETO010000096.1 GCA_947440895.1 Planctomycetaceae bacterium
CGCCACGGTGGGAAACCGTTCCAGGAAGCGGGCGTAAAAATCCTTGACCCGCTCCACCTGCGTCTGCTGAAGCATGATCTCGCTCACCCACACGCGATAGGGATCCTGCGATCGCCGCCAGGGCAGATCCCGTCGGGCACGGGCGTACCAGCGAAGCAATGCTCTGGCCACCGCGGCCGGATCGGCCGGCCAGATCGCCCCGGTATCCTGCCTCGTGAGGCGTTTCCCTGCGACCTTCCCGGCCTTCTTCACGCGAGCCCCTTGCAAACCAGTTTTTCTTGGGTTCCAAACACAGAGTGTAGAGTGACCTCGAGTGCGTCATCCATGGCTGAAAAACTCTCCATTAAGCAACACGATTCGCCGGCCGGACCGGTGTGGGCATTCGTGCACCCCCGATGTGCCCGCCGACGACGCGCCGACATGGAGGAGGTGGAGGCGATGGTGGAGGCGGGGGAAACGGAGATCGCCCGCGACGAACTCGTCTGGCTGCTCTCCGAGTGCCCCGATTTCCTCGACGCCCATGTGCATCTGGGGCTGATCGCTCTGGAGGAAGAAGACCCCAAGCTGGCGCGGGGCCACTTTGGGAGAGCCTACGAACTCTGCATCCGGGCACTGGAGGCGGCTGGCAATCCACAGCCGCTCCCCTACGAGGTCGATGGCAACAGGCCGTTCTATGAGGCGGCAAAAGGTCTCGTTCACTGCCTGCTCGACATGGGTCGCCAGAAGGTGGCGCAGGACGTCTGCCGGCGGATCGCGCCGCTTGACCCGTCCGACCCACTGGCCATCCAGCGTCTCGCGGAGCACCGCGCATGACGACAGCCGTTGCCGCTCCCGCGGCCCGCTTCATCGTGCTGGAAGGCATCGACGGGGCCGGAAAGTCGTCGCAGATCGCGCCGCTCGTAGCGTGGCTCCATGACCGTGGCCGCACCGTCACCACCTGCCGTGATCCCGGCGCCACGCCAGTGGGCGATGCGGTCCGTGCGATCCTGCTCGACCGCCAGGATCTCCAACTCGCGGCCACCGCCGAGATGCTCCTCTATATGGCAGCCCGCGCCCAACTCGTCGCGGACGTCATCCGCCCCAGCATGGCCCGCGGGGAGTGGGTCGTCTCCGATCGTTATCTGCTGGCCAACATCGTCTATCAGGGCCATGCGGGTGGCCTCGATCCCGACACGATCCGGCAGGTGGGGGCCGTCGCCACCGGCGGTCTCGAACCCGATCTTGTCCTCCTGCTCGACGTCGATCTGGAAACGGCCGCCCGTCGTCTGGCCCGCCCGCTCGATAAACTGGAAAACCGCGGCACCGCGTTCCGCAGCCGACTGCGGGCGGGATATCTTGCCGAAGCGGCCGGTCAGCCCGACCGTATCGCCGTCATCGATGCGACGGGCGAACCCGCCGTGGTGCAGGCCAACCTCCGGGCGGCGATCGAACGTCGGTTCCCGGAACTCCAGTCACCCGGCTGAGGAGAAAGGCAGACCCATGACCTGGCAGGCAACCACAGGTCGCGGCGCGATCGCTGGACAGGATGCCGTGGTCGAGCAATTCGTCACGGCTGCCGCCCGTGGACGAATTGGCGGCTCCTATCTGTTTCTCGGACCGACGGGCGTGGGCAAAAGCACGGTAGCTCTCGCGATCGCGAAGTCGCTGCTCTGCGAACGCCCCAGTCCTGGACTGGTCGCCTGCGGCGCATGCGCATCGTGCGTGCAGGCGGAGGGCGGGAGCCATCCCGATATCGATGTCGTGGCGAAACCTGCCGACCGGGCGACGATCCCGCTGGAAGTCTTCATCGGCACTCCCGAGCATCGCATGCGCGAAGGACTCTGCTGGCGATTGCTGCTTCGGCCGGCACTCGGCGGCCGCAAGGTGGCGATCATCCTTGACGCTGACCATCTCTCCGACGAGGCGGCCAACTGCCTGCTCAAGACACTGGAAGAACCGCCCGACCGCGCCGTGATCATCTTGGTGGGCACGTCGCTCGAACGGCAACTACCCACGATCCGCTCCCGCTGCCAGATCGTGCGATTCCAGCCGCTGTCAGAGGAGAACGTGCTCCAGATTCTGTCGGCGGAGGCCGGGACCTCTGGAACCCCGGCCGATCCCGCCGTGCTGCGCACCTGCGCCGCTGCCTCCGGCGGCAGCCTAACCCGCGCACGGCTCCTGCTCGATCCGGAACTCACGGCATTCCGCGGGCGGCTCGTTGCCCTCGTGTCACGGCGGCCACTGCATGGCGTCGAACTCGCACGGGAAACGATCGCGCTCGTCGAGGCCGCGGGTAAAGAAGCGCCACCGCGGCGGGCCAGGCTGCGGGTCGTGCTCGAAGCTGCGGTCGAATTGTATCGGGCCGCCATGCGGACCGCTGTGACGGGTGAGCGGCCTACCGACCCAGCGTTGGCCCGCCACGTCGACGCCTGGGGTGCAGACGGTGAAGAGGCCGCGAGAGCGATTCAGATCACGCTCGACGCGCTCGAGTCGATCGACCGCAACGCCAACCTGACGGTCCTCATCGACTCCTGGACGGCCTTGCTCGAGCAGCCGTCGTTGGCAGACCTGACCTGACCGAGACCGTTGTCGGTCGGGCAAACGTATCGCTCCCCAGCCCTGGGAATCGCCTTCGCGATTTTGCCCAGGCTACGCCGCCACCGTCAGGCCCCTTGCCTTCCGGGGAGACTGCGGGGTTTCTCACTGCCATTCACTCTGCATCGATTTTTTGGATCGTACCTGTCGATCCTCCCGGAACATCGGCAGCGTTTCGTGCGGCACAGCAGCGCCGGACGATCGGGACGCGTGCCGACTGATGGTGGTCGAAGGTCAGGGGGGACGTTCGGGCATGTCCGAAACAAGGGCGGGCGGAATCTTTGCGTCATCGTTCGTTGCCGGCCTCCTGCTGGCGGCGGCGATCTTCGCGCCTCGGGCCTGGGAACCGGTGCCTGGTCCATCGTTCGTTCTCAAGGATCCTGCCTCGAACGCATCTTCTGCGGTCGCAGGAATGGAGGCGGTGCATGCCGAACTCTCCGCCCGCGCCCAGGCGAACGGAACACTTCGCGGTATCGACACGCCGTCGCAGCCGGTCAGTATTTCAACCGTGCCGATAGCCCTTCCGCCAGAACGTCTCGCCAGCACTGACACCTCGAGTCCGGCTGCCGCAGCTGCGATCGCCGGCACGGTGCCGCGGTCGCCAACGCCCTCCCTCCCGACGGCGCCGACATCGGCACCGCAGACGACTGAAAGCCCGGCCGGGGCTGTCGACTCGCAAGCCGTTCAGCGGCCCGAACCACCGGACTCGCTCAAGGCGTTCATGAATCGGATACAGGCCGCCCAGCCGACTGTTGCCCAGCAAGCACCTCCGCAAGTTCCTCCGCAGCCGCCGGCTACCGTCGCCGTCGCGCCGCCGTCAGCGGCACCCACAGACCTGCACTCCCCGTCGCAGCCTCTCGCGCAGTCCCCGGCCCTGATCCCTGAGCAACCTCGGGACCAAACCGTCGATTCCCAACGTGCTGCCACCATTCCGCCGCTTTCGATTCCTCTGCCCGCATTGCCGGGAGGGTTGGGAGCGGCACCGCTGCCTGGCGAGCCCTGGACCGACCCGGATGGTGTCAACTGGTCGGATGTCGTCGCCTCACCATCCTTACCCTCGACGAACGGCGACAAGCGTCGCAATTGGCTCGGCGATCGGCGAAACGACTCTCGTGGATCGGCACCCGCGCCGACCGTCAGGCTGTTCGACCGCCTGCGGGGCGCCGATCGCAGGCTGGCCCAGGTGCCCGACCGCGATGGGGGAGGCCACACTCCGGCCGATAGTTCTCCCCCCGACATCCGCCAATGGCCTCGGGCTGTCAAACTGGAACAGCAACTCGATCACCTCGCCACGCTCGCCGCGGAAACGGAGCCAGTCAGCCTCTGGACGAATCAGACGCGGGCCGCCCTCCAGAGCGTTCACGACACCCGTGGACCTCGCGACGCCGCCGCGGACTCCAGCCTGATCGCCCTCGGCGAAGCGGTCATCGCCGGCATGTCCCTGGCCGACACGACGATCGACGTGAGCCTGGCGACCCACACCCGCCGCACCGCCCTCGCCGCGGCCCGTCGCGTCGCCGTCTGGCGATCCACCACCGCGTTCTTCGCCACGCTCGATCGCAATCCTCAGGAAGTGAGCGTCAACGACGCCTCCGCCGCGATGACGCGTCAGGCCACAGGCAGGACCGTCGCAGAGATCGCCCGGCTGCTTGACGGCATCGAGCAGTTCGAGCTTGAGACCTCCTCGGCCGATGCCATGGCGGTGAAGACTTCCCTTGGTTCGATCTGTGGCTTCTACCCCACAGCCGCACGGGCGGTGGCGCGGGCGGTGGAGGACCATTACCTTGCACCCAACGTGCGGATTGCGGTCCATCAGCGGTTCCTGGAAACGCTGCTTCCAGGAGCCACGGTCGACACCGCACCGTTTCAGGATACGGTGATGGGCCGCGAGGTGCGAGGCACGCGGACCGTCGAACGGACGACCATACTCCGGCTCGTTCCCGACGACGACGAAATCTGCTTCAACCTCGAGGTGCACGGCGATATCGCGTCGCGTGCCATTACGGACGCGGGGCCCGTCTCCGTGACGGCCCGCAGCGCCTCCGCATTCACCGTCCGCAAGCCGATCACGATCTCGCCGCAGGGGCTTCTCTTCGGCAATGCGACCGGCATGGCATCCAATCGCTCGCATGTCGACACCATCCAGACGAGCTTCGACGCCGTCCCGGTGATGGGGTCGCTGGTCCGCAACATGGCGAGAAACCAGCAGGCGGAGGCGATGCCCGAAGCCAACCGCGAGGTGATCGACAAGATCATCTCGCGTGCCTGCCGTGAGGTGGACACGCAGGCCGAGCCGCAACTGGCCCAGATGGCCGATCGCATCCGTGACCGGATGTGGATGCCGCTGGTCAAACTCGGCCTCGACCCCAAACCGGTGGCCATGCAGACGACGCCGTCGGTGGCGACGATGCGGCTGCGGCTGGCAGGCGACACCCAGTTGGCCGCCCACACGCCGCGGCCACGCGTGACCGCCGACGCGATGCTGAGCCTGCAGGTGCACGAGTCATCTGTAAACAACGCCCTGGACCGGCTCGGCCTCGCCGGCAAGCGGCTGACGCTTGAAGAACTGATCCAACACGTCTGCTCACAGATTGGCGTGGAATCGCAGATTCCCGAGGAGCTGCCGGAAGGCGTTGCAGTGGTCTTTGCGGAGAATCAACCAATTCGAGTGGAGTGCCGCGACGGACTGGTGCACGTCCACGTCGCACTCGACGCGATCGAGAGCGGCCGTCGCGATTGGTATGACCTCGTTGTCCACGTTGCCTACAAGCCGGTCTGCTCTGGGCAGCAGGTGTTTCTCGAACGCGAAGGCCCTGTGCAACTTGGCGGCAAGGGCCGCGAAGGCCGGATGGAACTCGCGCTCCGAACGATCTTCGGCAAGATATTCCCGAAGGAGCGGCGGATCCCGGTGCTGCCCGAGCAGATCGCGAACAATCCAAAACTGGCCGATGTGCAGGCGGCACAGGCCGTGAGCAGCGACGGCTGGTTCGCACTCACGCTCCAACAGCGCACGCCCCCGCCGCCCGCGATCGCGGCCCCGCCGCGGCCGAAAGACACTCGTCCAGCAGAAGCCCGCCGCAAGTCCGTCTGGCGGTAACCCGCGCGCCGCGCCCCATTGAATTCCTGCGGGCATGGCCGGACAATCGGGGCTTTTCCGCGGCCATCCCGACGCTCCCTCCACACCACAGGTCTTCATGCACGCTGCAACGCCGTCATTCCGCATCGAATCCGACAGCATGGGCGAGGTGAACGTTCCCGCCGACCGCTACTGGGGCGCTCAGACCGAACGATCCCGGGACAACTTCAAGATCGGCACGGAGCGATTCCAGTGGGGGCGGGCCGTGAAGAAGTCGCTCGGCATTCTCAAGAAGTGCGCGGCCCTCGCCAATGGTGAACTTGGCCAACTGCCGGCCGCTACCGTGAAACTCATCGTGCAGGCCGCGGACGAAGTGATCGCCGGCACGCTCGACGACCACTTTCCGCTGGTGGTGTTCCAGACGGGCAGCGGCACGCAATCGAACATGAACGCCAACGAGGTGATCTCGAACCGCGCGATCGAAATCGCCGGTGGTGTGATGGGCTCGAAAAAGCCAGTGCACCCCAATGACGACGTCAATCGCGGCCAATCATCGAACGACACCTTCCCCACGGCCATGCACATCGCCGCCGTGGAGGTGATCCATGACCGGCTGCTGCCAGCCGTGCGCAGCCTGCGGGATGTCTTCGCGACACTGGAGAAGCGTCACGCCGATCTCGTGAAGATCGGTCGCACGCACCTGCAGGACGCCACCCCCATCACGCTCGGCCAGGAGATCTCCAGCTGGCGGGCCCAGCTTGACGATCGGATTGCCGGATTGGAGCGGGCCCTGCCCGGGCTCTATGAACTGGCGATCGGCGGCACCGCCGTCGGCACCGGTTTGAACGCCCACGCTCGGTTCGGTGACGTGGCCGCCCGCTGGATCGCGACAGAGACAGGCCATCCCTTCGTGTCGGCACCGAACAAATTTGCGGCCCTCGCGGCCCACGACGCGATGGTCGAGGTGAGTGCGGCCGAGCGGGGCCTCGCCATCGCTCTCTTCAAGATCGCCAACGACATCCGACTGCTGGCCTCCGGGCCGCGGTGCGGAATTGGCGAGATCTCGATTCCAGAGAACGAGCCGGGGAGCTCCATCATGCCGGGCAAGGTGAATCCCACGCAGTGCGAGGCGATGACGATGGTCTGTGCGCAGGTGTTCGGCAACGACGCTGCAGTGGCATTCGCTGGCTCACAGGGTCACTTTCAGCTCAACGTCTTCAAGCCGGTGATGGTCCACAACGTGCTCGAGTCGGCGGACCTGATCGCCGACGCCTGTGATTCGATGCGGGTGCACTGCGCTACCGGGATCGAGCCGAACCTGACGCGTATCAAGCAGCACCTCGACGACTCGCTGATGCTGGTGACGGCGCTCAACACGCACATCGGCTACGAGAAGTCGGCGAAGATCGCCAAGAAGGCCCACGTCGAAGGAACGAGCCTGAAAGAGGCCGCCGCGGCCCTTGGCTACGTGACG
>CANETO010000097.1 GCA_947440895.1 Planctomycetaceae bacterium
CAAGGCATCGTCTCAAATAGCTCGTCGCATCTGCAGACCATCAATCTCAACCTGATCCTTGGTTCCAGTGGAACGTTTCACGCTTCCTCCGGTGACATTTTTCTTGGCGGCACACTCTCCGGCGCTAACTCCCTCACGAAGACAGGCGGCGGCACGCTGAGCCTGAGTAATATCAACACATACAGTGGCGCAACGACTATCAGCAACGGTGTGCTCAGCGTGACAACGCTAGCCAACGGTGGCGTCGCCAGCGGCATCGGCAAGTCGGGCACTGCGGCTGCCAACCTCGTGATCAACGGCGGGGCGTTGCAATACACCGGGACAAGCGGATCAACCGACCGACAGTTCACGCTCGGCACGAGCAACGGGTCGCTCGATGCATCGGGTTCGGGTGCGATAACATTCACCAACACCGCAGCGATCACGCTCACTGGCTCGAATGGAGCCCGCACGCTCACGCTCACCGGCTCAAACACCGGCGACAATACGCTCGCCGCCCGCATCGGCAATAACGGCACGGGCGCGACGTCTTTGGTGAAATCGGGCGAGGGCACCTGGGTGCTCACCGGGGCCAATACCTTCAGCGGCGGCTCGACGATCAACGCCGGCATCTTACGGATCAACTCCGTGTCTACTGGCACCACGGCCCAGTCGCTCGGCACCGGCAACACGGTCACCATTGGCACAGGCACATCGTCTGCGGCTCTGCACTACACAGGCAGTGGCGGCACTCTCGACAAGAACCTTGTCGCTGGGGGAGATGGCACCAATCGGGTTCAAAACGGAGGTAGCGGCAGCCTCACTCTCTCCGGCACGCTCACAATAAACGGCACGGCACTCAGGCTCGAGGGCGGCTCGCGAGGCATGAGCGTCACGAATCGGATCGTCGGATCCAGCTCTCAGTCCGGCCTTATTGTGGCCGGTGGATTAACGACCATCTCTGCAACCGGCTCCGATAGCGGCCCGACGTTCATCTACGAGAGCGGCACACTGCAACTCGGCATCGACAACGCGATTTCGGTTCGTTCGATCATGAACATCGGCAACGGAATCCGTGCTGGCACGCTGTCGACGGGCACCTTCACGAACGCCATCGGAGGGCTGCTCTTCAGTGGCTCCGGTGGCACGATCAGCCTCACGCCGACGAGCCGCCAAACATCGACCGCACAGCTTTCCAGCTCTGGTTCGATCAACCTGACCGGGGGCCCGAGTTCGCTCGACCTCACGGGAATGGCCGCGTCGGCTGGCCTCTACAGGCTTATCTCGGGCAGTTCGCTCACCGGCACGTTCAGCACTGTCATCGGCCTCGATTCCAACTACGTGCTCCGCTACGGCACGGTGCATGCTCACGAAATTGATGCTCAGCGGAAAGCCGATCAGGCCACGACTTTCACGATGACGACCGGCGGGGTGACGAGAGCTCTTGTTGGTACGACCGTGGGAGTCAGTGGGACGATCACCAACTCGACAGCGACGGGGGGCTCGAGCCTAGCCGTCTCGCTTTCCTCGGGCGGCCCCCTCTCGGTGGGGAACTTCAGGTCGGGCACAAACCTCATCACCCCGCAGGCCAGCACTCCGGTCTCGGGCTCCATCCAGTCTGGTTCGGCGAGCGGCACACGGAACTGGTCGGTGATCAATACTGACACTGACGCCATCACAACGACAAGCACTGCCAGCGGCTCGCTGCAGGTGGTTGATCAGCGTGTGTTCACATCCAGTTATTCCACCCTCGCCCTGGGATACGTCCATCAAGGTGCGACAATCGCAGGGCCTGCGGTTGATATCTCGAGCAACGGGCTCAACGCCACCACCGCCAGCGGCACGCTCGGCCCCTTCACGGGCGGTCCTGCCGGATTGACACTCGGCCTCACATCGGGATCGGCCGAGTTTCTCGGAGCGTCGGCATCTCAGACTGCCACCTACTCGATCGCGGGCACGGCATCCACGCTGGGCAGCCTGAACGGCACGTACAGTTCGGCAGTGTCGGCTGAGTTTGGTTCAATCTCGAATATCAACGTGGCGGTCACAGGCACGACCTACAGCGGCCAGTCAACGTGGGCCGCGACCGGCAGCGGTAACTGGGGCACGATCACCGGCACCGGCGCGAACGCTTTCGGCCTGAATTGGGGGGCCGGCCAGGGCTCACCGGGCCTTGATCCGAGCTTCACAAACACCGACACCGCGACATTCGGCTCGGCGGTCGGCAGTGGCACGGCGGTGATCAACACCAACGCTGCCAACATCAGCCTGAGGGCTATCACGTTCGATAACGCTCATGCCTCCTACGCGATCGTCCAGTCTGGCGGCAGCCTGCCCATCACGCTGCAGGGCAGCGGGACCGACGCGTCGGTGATGAGCGTGCTGGCTGGCTCGCACATAATTCAATCCAAACTTATTTTCGCCTCTACCGCAGATGTGAACGTCAGCGAGGGAGCGGCACTGACAATCAATAATGCGATCCTCAACAGCGTTGGTGGCCGGAGCTACGCCCTCGACAAGCGCGGTTCCGGCACGCTCTACCTGAATGGCACGAACAGCTACGACGGTGGTACGGTCGTCGAAGCCGGAATACTGAGCGGTAGCGGTTCCGTGACGGGCCTCGTGTCCGTGCAGAACGGAGGCACACTGACCGCTGGATCCCATGCCGATGCTGTGGGAGTCTTCACAGTCGGCTCGTTGGCTATGGATCGTGGATCCAAGGTGATGCTGCAGATCAGTGGCACCGCCGCTGGCACAGACTACGACCAGATTGCGTTCACGGGCGGCTCTTTGACCTACGGCGGTGAATTGGCTCTCACACTTTCCGGGAGCTATGCCTTGAACACGAGCTTCAGCCTCTTCGAGGGATTTGCGACTCACTTTGCCACGCTCAGCGATGTTTCACTCACGGCTACCGATTCCCCCTACAACGGTCTGAAATTCACTCAATCAGTCTTCGGAACCGACGTGGTCTGGTGGACCAACCCGAATACCAGTGGTCAGTCGCTGAAGTTCGTGGAAGCGACCGGCGCCCTCATCGTCGTGCCGGAGCCGTCGACGATCCTGATCGCCTCCATCGGTGCCGCCCTTGCCGGTCTCTGGCAGCTCCGCCGTCGAAAGTCGACGTAGTCGCCGGATCGAGCTCACCTGCAGCCGTTGGGCTAGGCTGTGTGATCGCCAGACTCAGGAGGTGGGCTGGCGCTCGGGAAGCGACCCCGGGAGCGGCTACTGGGGGCTTTTTGTCGCTGGTGTATGCCGTACAACTCCCATCTGCACGGGGACTCCACGGACCGCTAGAATCCCCGCATGACCAAACGGCTCTGGATCGAAACAGTCGGCTGCCAGATGAACGTGCTCGACAGCGAGCTCGTCGTCGCCGCCCTGCGCCGGCAGGGCTGGGAACTGGCCCACACCACCGCCGAGGCCGACGCCGTCTTCTACAACACCTGCAGCGTGCGGCAGCATGCCGAAGACAAGATCTATTCGGCCCTCGGCCGGATCCGCCTCGAAAAGCAACAGCGGCCCGGCCTTGTCGTCGGCGTGCTTGGTTGCATGGCCCAGAAGGATCAGGAATTGGTCCGCAAGCGGGCTCCGTGGGTTGATCTCGTCGTCGGTCCGGGCCAACTGCACCGCGTGCCCGGGCTGGTCGATGACGTGCTTGCCGGCGGCGGCCCACGGCTGGAGGTGAGCCTCGACCGCACCGGCGGCAGCCGCGCGGCGATCGCCCAGAGCTTCGAGAGCTACGATCCCGACCGCGATCCAGAGATGCGACCGACGCCGTTTCAGGCGTTCATCCGCACGCAGACCGGCTGCGACAAGTTCTGCGCGTTCTGCGTGGTGCCCCATGTGCGTGGCCCCGAGCAGGCCCGTGCGCCGGCCACGATCGTCGCCGAGGCGAGAAAGCTCGTGGCGGAGGGCTGCCGGGAAATCACGCTCATCGGCCAGACCGTCAACAGCTACCGCTGGGCCGACGGTGGCAAGACCACCCGGCTCGCCGATCTGCTCGTGCTGCTCGACGCCATCGACGGACTCGACCGGATCAAGTTCGTGACCAACTATCCACGAGACATGACCGACGAACTGATCGCAGCCGTTCGCGACCTGCCGAAGGTCAGCCACTACCTCCATGTGCCGGCGCAGCACGGCTCCGACGCCGTGCTCACCCGAATGAAACGTGGCTATTCGATCGGCGAGTACATGGAGATGCTCGGCCGCCTGCGTGAGGCAATCCCACACGCGGCCGTTACGAGCGACTTCATCGTCGGCTTCTGTGGCGAGACCGACGCCGAATTCCAGACAACGCTCGACCTTGTCCGTACGGGCGATTTCAAAAACAGCTTCATCTTCAAATACAGCCCTCGTCCCGGCACAAAGGCCTTCGATCGTCAGCCCGACGACGTGCCGGAAGCGGTCAAGAGGGAGCGCAACCAGGCGCTCAACGAGGCCCAGGCGGCCGTGAGCCTTGCCGGAAATCTGCGGTTCATCGGCACCCGGCAGCAGGTGCTCGTGGAGGGGCGGTCGGTGCGGGATGAACGCCAGCAGGCAAAATCCGCCGATGACTCCGCAAACGCACATGCCATGTCCCCCGAGGCCACGTCACCCGAGACGCTGGCGCAGCTGACGGGTCGGACGATGTGCGACCGGATCGTGGTCTTTGAAGCGCCGCTGCGGCTCATCGGACGACTCGTCGACGTCGACGTCCAAGCGGCCGGCGCCTGGTCGCTGGCTGGCGACGTTGCCAATGGGCTTGCTGAAGCGACGCCACTGGACAATCTGCTGGAGCGATTTGCCGTGGCGACGACGCCTCCGACCCCGGCACTCTACGACATCGATCTCACGAAAAGCTCTGGCGGACGACTGCCGCCATCAGGAAAATCCGACACAACGCAGACCGACACGACTGCAGGAGCCTAACCGTGCCGCCGGATTTCCCCGGGTCGATCGCGGAGATGGAGCGACTCCTCGACGAGCCCACCGCCGCGGCGGAGTGGGGGCGGCGGGCAGGTCTCGCCGATCCGCTCTCCGCCCACCGGGCGCTCTGCGGACTGGCCGCTCACGGGCTCACGCTCGATCTGCTGGCGCTTCTCTGTGGCCGACTCGGCGACCTTCTGCCGGGCGTGAGCGATCCCGATCGAGTGCTCATCGCGATCGAGCGTCTCTTCGGTGCCGTTCGCAGTCCGCTCTCCACCGGCACGCTTTTCCAGCGGGATCCGCGGAGTCTCGAGATTCTCTTGAAGCTCTTCTCGGCGAGCCCCTACCTCGCAGAACTGGTGATCCTCGATCCGGAATCGTGGGAGCAGATCCGGGTCGGTGAGGGCAGGCCTGAGAGCCGCCAGACGCTGGCCTCGACACTGGCCGCCGAGACGGCCCAGCTCACCGACCCCGACTGCGTGATGCGGGCAATCCGTCGCTTCAAACGCCGTGAGACGCTCCGCATCGCCTACGGCGACATTGTCGGCGGGCAGCGGCTCGAAACGGTGGTGACGCAGATCTCGCACGTCGCCGACTGCGTGGTGCAGGCGGCAGTGGCGTCGGCCCTGTCGCGGCTGGAAAACCTGCGTGGCATTCCCCGTGGACCGGCCGGGGAGCATGCCACCATCGCGGTGCTCGCGCTCGGCAAACTCGGCGGGGTCGAACTCAACTACTCCAGCGACATCGACCTCGTCTTCGTGCATTCCAGCGAAGGCCGCGTAGAAGGGCCGAAACCCTGCTCCAACACCGAGTTCTTCGAACGCGTGGTGCAGGAGACGGTCCGACTGATCGCGGAGCCGACCGATCTCGGCATCGCCTACCGCGTCGACCTGCGGCTCCGGCCCCACGGTCAGACCGGGCCGGCGACGATGTCGCAGGAGGCGATGCTTCAGTATTACGACCGCCACGGCCGCACCTGGGAGCGTCAGGCGTGGGTGAAGGCGCGGTGGATCGCAGGCGACGAAGGCCTGGGGAAGCGGGTGCTGGCCGAGATGGAGCCGTGGGTCTATCGCCGCTGGCTGACGCGGTCCGACATCAGCGGCATCAAGGCGCTCAAACGCCAGATCGAACACCGGTCGATCCGGGATGGAACGGATGCCGCCGACGTCAAGAACGGCCGGGGTGGAATCCGCGACATCGAGTTCACGATTCAGTTCCTCCAACTCTTGAACGGCGGCGACACGCCGCAGGTCCGCAGCGGCACCACGCTGGTGGCGTTGCGGAAACTCGCGGAGACCGGCGGGCTCACCGATCAGGAACGCGGCATTCTCGAACGCACCTACACACTCCTGCGAACCGTCGAACACCGACTCCAGATTCTCTACGACCGCCAGACGCACACCCTCCCGCAGGACCCACAGGAATTTGTCAGGCTCGCGGTGCGCATGGGCTATGGCACGGGCGAGGCGGCTGCCGATCGCCTGCGAAGTGAACTGGCCGAGGCGACCGATATGAACCGTCGCATTCTCGACCATCTGCTGCACGACGCCTTCCCTGACGACGTCGAGCCCGAGCCCGAGGTCGACCTCGTGCTCGATCCGGCGCCGCCGGAGGCATTCGTCCGCGAGGTGCTGTCTCGGCATGGGTTCCGTGACATCCCTGCCGCGCAGCGGGCGATCGAACGTCTGGGCGAGGAGCAGGTGAGGTTTCTCTCCACGCGACGGTGCCGCCATTTCCTGGCGGCGATTGCGGCCCGGCTGCTGGCTGCGATCGCCACGACGCCCGACCCCGACGCCACGCTCGTGAACCTGGTCGCTGTCAGCGATTCGCTGGGCGGCAAGGGGGTGCTCTGGGAATTGTTCAGCTTCCATCCGCCCTCCCTCGATCTCACGGTCCGGCTCTGTTCGTCGAGCCCCTTTCTCGCCAAGCTGCTGGTGAGCAATCCGGGCATGATCGACGAACTGCTCGACAGCCTCGTGATCCCCCGGCTGCCGACGCCGGCCGAGCTTGATGCCTCCCTCGCAGAACTCTGCCGTGGAGCCGTCGAGTTGGAGCCGATCATCCACGCCTTCAAAGCCTCACAGCAGCTGCGTGTGGGCGTGCGTGACATTCTGGGCCGACAGAACGTGGCGGAAACGACCGCCGCCCTCTCCGCGATTCCCGAAGCGATCCTGCGGGTGGTGATGGCCCGTGAGGAGGAGCGGCTCGTGGAGCGGCTGGGCGA
>CANETO010000098.1 GCA_947440895.1 Planctomycetaceae bacterium
TCCTGTATGTCGGCGGAATCGACCCCCGCAAAAACGTCATAGGACTGATCTCGATTTTCGAGCAGACCTGTAAGCGTGCGCTCGACAGCAGAGGTCAGTCGTCCGCGGCTCCCGCCTCCACGCTGCCGGCCCTGGTCATCGCCGGCGACGTGAAGAACGACGTGAACTACGCATTATTTCGGCGACGCATCGAGGCGTCGCCCATGCGTTCAGAGATCCACGAAGTGGGCTATCTATCCGATGAGGACCTTCGCTCGCTTCTCGGCACGACAGCTGTCTTCGCATTCCCCAGCCTCTATGAGGGGTTCGGGCTTCCGCCACTGGAGGCCTGCGCGGCGGGGGTGCCGGTCGTAAGTTCGAACTGCTCGTGCATGCCGGAGATTCTCGGAGACGGAGCGATCCTGTGCGATCCCGAAGACCACGACACCTTCTCGGCGAACCTCTGGGGCATCCTCTCAAATCCCGACCACGCTCAGGCCATCAGCCGTAGGGGCATGGCACACGCCCGCACCTTCACCTGGGATAAAACGGCCGAGGGCACGCTGGCCGTGTACGAACGTTTGGCGAGAGAGCGAAACTTGCGACGCTCGGCCCGGTCGTCTGGCTGAGCGTCATATGGCCGTTATGTCTCGAGAACGCGCCGGTAAAAGTCGAGGTGCTGGCGGGCGATGACCGCTGGCGAATGGTTCACGGCGTACTGGAGTGCCTGCCGGCCCAGTCGCTGACGGCGGTCCGTGTCGGCCAGCAGTGATTCGATCTGCCGGGCACAGTCGAGCGGATCTTCGCTTGCGAAGAAGACGAGCGTGCCGGGCACCCGGTCGTTGAGTTCCCGGTTCAGGGGCAGATCGGACGCCAGCACGGCAGCTCCACGGGCCAGGGCCTGCACGAGCGATGCCGAACCGCTCGTGGTGCGGAACGGCGCCACGACGAGATCGGATTGCTGGTAGAGCCGTGAAATGTCTTCTTCGGGAACAAATCCAGTCACCTCAACGCGATCACCAAGGGCATACTCGGCGATGCGCTGCCGACACCGCTCGAAATAGGCGTTGTTCATCGGATGTCCCACCCCGCCTGCCAGCCGCAACCGCACCGGAGTCGTGACGTGCCGCAGGGCCTCGATGACAACGTCTTGGCCTTTCTCAGGGCAGAAGTACCCAAACACGGTGATCCTCGGCACGGGATTGGGCAACTGCCCGCCAGACTGGAGCGGGATCTCCGGGACCACGAGGGGGATGGTCGTGACCAGCGGCAGGCCGCTGCCCTGAAGGCACGCCGCCTGGAGTGCCGAGTGGACGATCACGCCATCGAACAGCCGCCAGGTGCCCTCCCGCCAGTGGCGGCGCAGCCACGGCAGCAGCGTGGCATTGGCCACTTGATAGAGCGGTCCGCGCCAGCCCTGACCGCGGGTTTCAAACCGATGCCCATCCGGCAAAACATTGTGGGCCGTGGCGACGATCCGCGTGCCGTGGGGCACCGCCTGTCTGAGCCGGCGCATCCACCGTGGCAG
This sequence comes from Planctomycetaceae bacterium, assembly GCA_947440895.1. Classification (GTDB taxonomy): domain Bacteria; phylum Planctomycetota; class Planctomycetia; order Pirellulales; family UBA1268; genus CAMCQY01. The sequence continues at coordinate 1,508 of CANETO010000098.1, forward strand.
GCCGTCCAGAAACGGATTCGTGCCGCCAAAGAGACCGTATTCATGCTGCACGTGCACGAGGTCTGGCTGCAGATTCCTGACCGCCGAAATCGCATCCGCTCTTACATCGGGGGCTGTCTGTAAGAGCGTGAGCGGCTCGAATTGTCCGTCGGCATGCGCTGCCTCGGCCACGGCCGGCCAGAGCATCCGGGAGTACGACGCGATCCCCCCCTGCTCCTCCGGGGTGATCCAGAGCACGCGGACGGGCCGTGATGGCGAAGCATTCATACAGCCGTTCTACCAACGGTGTCGTGCGGTCGTGTCATGGTGATCTTCTCAGCGAAAGTGCCGTGCAGACGGAGGGTATCATGGCGGCAGCTTTTTTTCCTGATTTCCCCACCGCGAGTGACGCCTGCTGCCCCAAGCCACCTGGCTGTGATTCGCCACGCATGAGCCACGCCAATTCCTCCATGCCTGCATCCTCCCCCCGCCTCGCCGGCGTGAACGTGATCGGGCACATCACCGGGACGATGGGGCTTGGCGTGGCCGCCCGAAACACGCTCACAGTGCTGGGGGCGAATCGCCAGGCATTCACCGCCGTCGATATCGAGCCGTGGCGAAGGCAGGGCACAGACAACGCGTTCGCGCATCTGCTGACCACTCCGCCGACCGCCCCCCATCCGATCAACCTCTTCCACCTCAATGTGCAGGAACTGATCAACCTGCTCGACACGCGTCCACGGTGGCTCGACGTCGTGCGGCATGCCAACGCCATCGTGCCGTTCTGGGAACTTCCGCGACTGCCTCTCATCCCCGATTGGGCCGGGCTGCTTGGTGCGATGGATCTCGTGCTCGCTCCCAGCCGATTCATTCTCGAGTCGATCGAGCGATCGACCCCGGAAGTCCGCGTCGTGCACTATCCGCAGACTGTCTTCCTGCCGGCCGATATCGCCGCGAATCGCGACGCGTTTGGGCTGCCGCACGAAGCGGTGCTCTTTTTCATGAACATCGATGTGACGAGCGACCTGGCCCGCAAGAACCCTGCGGCCGCCATGGCCGCGTTTCGCGCCGCGTTCACACCCCAAGAACGCGTGCGAGGGAAACGCGTGTTTCTCGTCGTCAAGCTCGGCCACACCACGAGCGGCTACCCGTGGGCTGACGCTTCACAACTGATGGCCGAACTCGCCGCCATGCCCAACGTCATCGTCATCGACCGGCAACTGACCTATGCGGAGGCGCTCTCCCTAAATGCCGCCTGCGATGTCTACGTGTCGCTGCACCGTTCGGAGGGCTTGGGGCTCAACCTGATCGAGGCGATGACGCTCGGCAGGCCGGTGATCGCCACGGGCTGGTCGGGCAACATGGACTTTATGACGCCGGAAGACTCCTGCCTCGTCGGCCATGAACTCGTGCCGGTGCAGGCCACCCACTATGCCTATCGGCCAGAAGCCATCGGGCCGGGGCAGGTCTGGGCGGAGCCGTGCATCGAGGAAGCCTCCACCTGGATGCGCCGTCTTGCGGATGACGAGTCGCTCAGGCGCCGCCTCGGTGCCGCGGCAAAAGCCGCGATGGACGTCCGGCGGTCGCAGGTGCTCGAAGGCCGCGTGCTCGCCGACCTTGCCCGCATCGCGGCTGCGGATGACAGCATGCCAACCCTGCGGGCAAGGCGGCGTCGACTCCTCAGGTTTCGCACGCCAGCAATCACACGGCTGCGGAGATTTGTCACTCGCATGACACGCCGCCTACGTCCACACTTTCCTGGATAATCGCCGCGGGATCGCTTCACGCTGCATCGAGTGGAAGCATCATCCCCCGCACGATCCTTCACGGCCTTCTTTACGACTGCTGAGTGCCTCGTCTTGGACTCGAACCAAGAACCCTCTGATTAAGAGTCAGATGCTCTGACCAATTGAGCTAACGAGGCTGCTGGCACTGTTTTAACCATCGGATCACCGCCCGGCAAGGCCCGCGGCCCGCACGCCGCGTTGAGCGATTCGGGCAGACCCGCTACATTTCCACCTCCGCACACGTCACCACTTTTCTCAGAGGATTCCCATGGGCAGGTTCGATGGAATGAAGGGTCTGGTTCTCGGCGTCGCCAACGATCACTCGCTCGCCTGGGCCATCGCCAAGGAGATTCTCGCGGGCGGCGGCCAGATCGGCTTCTCCCACCTCCCCGACCGGCCCGACGACGAGCGGCAGCGGAACCGCCGCCGCGTGGCCCAGCTCACTGATCCCGAGCCAAACGCGAAGTTCCTGGTGCCGATGGACGTTTCGAATGACGAGCAGATCGCCGCCGTCATGGACCGGGCCAAGCAGGAGTTTGGCACGATCGACTTTGTCGTCCACTCGATCGCCTACGCCCCGCTCGACGACCTCAAGGGGGAGACCACCGACTGCAGCCGCGAGGGCTTCCGCATTGCCATGGAGACGAGCGCCTACAGCCTGCTGGCCGTTGGCCGCCTCTGTCGGAAGATCCTCTCCAAGGACGCCTCGATCCTCACACTCACCTACTTCGGCGGTGAGAAGGTCGTGCCCGGCTACAACATCATGGGCGTCTGCAAGGCAACGCTCGACGCCTGCGTGAAATACATGGCCTATGACCTCGGGCCCGCTGGTGTCCGCGTCAACGCCGTGAGCGCCGGCCCGGTCCGCACGCTCGCCGGCCGCGGCGCTGGTGTCGACGAGATGCTCGGACTCTACGAGCGAATGGCGCCGATGGGCCGCAACATCACGCATGACGAGGTGGGCAAGGCCGGCGCCTGGCTGCTCTCGAAGGACTCGTTCGGCATCACCGGCGAGATTCTCCACGTCGATGCCGGCTACAACATCATGGGCTCCCCCGGACGGCTGCTGGAACTGGTGCAGAAGCCGGTGTAAGTCTGACGGCCTCTGACGACATTCGCTGTCCATGACTACCGCGGCAATCCGTATCGCTGTCGCCATCGTGATTGATGACGGCCGCGTGCTCGTAGGCCAGCGGGTCCTCGACGCTGAAAACGCGGCGGGGCTCCATGAATTTCCGGGCGGCAAGGTGGAACCGGGCGAGTCGCCCGAGGCCGCCGCTGCCCGCGAAACGTGCGAGGAGGCTGGGATCAACGTGCGGATCGGGGCGGCCTTCGACACGGCGATGGCCTCCGCGCGATCAGGCCCGATCGAGATCCTCTTCTTCGCGGCAGAACCGCTTGTCCCATCCCCCCTGCCCCGACCCCCGTTTGCATGGGTGGCCATTGCAGACCTTCAGACGTTCTCCTTTCCTCCGGCCAACGAGCAGGTGATCCGCCGGATCGTCGCCGGGCATGCTCACGGCGGATCGTAGCCGCCCGGATGCCAGGGATGGCAGCGGCAGATGCGAGCAAGGCCCCGCAGACTGCCGCGGATCGCACCATATTTTTCGACCGCCTGTCGAAAGTAGCTGCTGCAGGTCGGCTGAAACCGACAGTGCCGCCCGAGGAGCGGGCTGAGCGTCAGCTTATAGAGAATGACGAGCCCGATGAGCCCGATCGATGCGGCACGGTCGCACGCTCGCCCCATGCTGCGACACGCCTTCCACACCAATCGCATGGCTCATCTCCGCCGGCGGGGCGGCTGGATCGCCGGTGACTGCGTGCCGGTGCCCTGCCTGGCATCGCTGGCCGCCGCTGCATAGCCGGGCCTGGCCACCACGCGTGCGGCGAGGGCGCCGATCATTTCCTCCACCTGCCGCGCTCCCGCAGCTCCGGCCGGCGTTCTGCCCGACCGCACCACGATGACGAAATCGTTGCCTGCCGGCAGTTGCGACCTCACCTGACGAAACGCCTCCCGCAGTCGTCGCTTCCAACGGTTACGGACCACCGCATTCCCAATCCGCCGCGACACCGACAGCCCCAGCCGCGCCGGCTGCACGGCCACTGCCGCCGGGCACGCGTAGAGCACGAGCGGCCCGCTCGCTGCACTCCGGCGGATGGCAAACACCCGCGCAAAGTCGTTTGGTGACAACACCCGGGCCGCGCGTGGAAAGCCGGTCCTGCCGGCGGGCTCGGTCATCACCAGCGCAGCTGGGCACGCGGCGTCGACGTACCGGCCGCCGCCTTGGCGGCTTCCAGCAGACGCTCACGGACCGCCGCATCCTCAGTCTCTGGAAGCATGATCTGCACCACGGCAATCAGATCGCCTTTCGCGCCGTTGGCATGATGCACCCCCATCCCTCCGGCGCGAAGCTTGCGGCCGCCGGAAGTGCCCGGGGGAATGCGGAGGCTGATCGTGCCCCACGGCGTGGGAACATCCACCTTGGCTCCCTCGATCGCTTCCGCAAGAGACACTGGCAACGTGATGTCGAGGGTGTCGCCGTCACGGCGAAATACCGGATGCGGCTCCACGCTCACTTCCAGCAGCAGGTCTCCGGCAGATCCACCGCCCGACCCCGGTAAACCCTGTCCACGCAGTCGCATCCGGCCACCATCGGGCAGCCCCTGCGGAATCGTGACACTGATGGTCTCGGTCTTGCCATCGCGATCGAGCCGCACGTCGGTCTTGCCGCCCTCGATTGCCAGTGTGAACGGCACCTCGATGCGGGCCGTGACGTCCTGACCGGGCACCTGCGTGGACCGCTTGCGGCCCCGCGTTGTACGGCCGCCCCCGCCGGCTCCCCGAAACATGTCGGCAAAGCCGCCGCCGCCACCGCCGAACAGGCTCTCCAGGTCGATCTCGCCACCGCCGGGAAATCCTCCAGCGCCGGGAAAGGGTCCACCGCCACCGCCGCCGGCCCAGCCACCTCCGGGCCCGCCAGCCCCCACTCCCTCGAAGGAGCTGCCGTAGCGATCGTACATCTCCCTCTTGCTCGGGTCGTTGAGCACGTCGAAGGCCGTCTGCACCTGCTTGAACTTCTCCTTCGCCGAGGCATCGTCGGGATGGAGGTCGGGATGGTACTTCCGTGCCAGCTCGCGGTAGGCCTTGCGGATGTCTTCTGCCGATGCCGATTTCGATACGCCAAGCGTCTGGTAGTGGTCTTCCGCCATCGAATGTGCTCTGGGAGTGACGCTGCCGTGCACTGTACCTGGACCGGCAACGGAGCCCACTATGCTAGCAGACCATCGGCTCCGTGATGCGTCCCATGCTACCTCCGCTACCCCCGGGACTTTCGCGACCTGCCAGCCGATGCACGGCCGCGTCTGACACCACCACCGCCCCCGAGTCCAGTGGCCCCAGCGTCGCCACCGGCCGCGGTCGATACCGCCGTCCCGAATGAATCCACCTCCGACCCGACCTGCTCGAGCATCTGAATCTGGCACCGCACGGGGGTCTCGCCCGGCCCGGGATGAAGGAGATGAAACACGCCTTCCGAGTCCAATTTCCGGGCCCGCGTGTTGTCGGCGAGATAGACGGGAATGATCTCTTTCAGGATTCGTGACGACAGTTCCGGCGCGAGCACCGGAAACATCAGTTCAACCCGTCGGAAGAAATTCCGCGGCATCCAGTCGGCACTCGACAGGAACACCTGCGCGTCCTCGTCAGGGCCGAAGACATAGACGCGACTGTGCTCCAAGAACCGGTCGACGATGCTGCGGACACGAATCGTCTCGCTCAACCCCGGCACGCCCGGCCGCAGGGAA
>CANETO010000099.1 GCA_947440895.1 Planctomycetaceae bacterium
AATTTTTGTGTAGAGGCTGCGGCGGCCGGCACCGTCGAGCGGTCCAGAGCCTGGTTTGCCGCGGCCGTCCTGAAACGGGCTGACGTACACCTCCACACTCGGCCCACCTACCGTGCGATCAAGCCGGCCCGAGACAGAAAGAATCTTGTCGCGGACCGCCTCCCCTTCAAGCCGCCGGAGCGGATAGTGGTGCAGAAGCAGGTTGAGCGGATCTCGCTCGACAGCCTGGGCATCTCGTGCGGTCGACATCCGCCACGTGCTGCTCGTCACGATTTCTTTGACAAGCCGCTTCACGCTCCACCCTTCCTCGCGGAACCGGACGGCGAGCGTGTCGAGCAGCGCCTGGGCCTGCGGATCCGCCGCCGGCTCACCGAGTTTCCCGAAGTTGTCGGTGGTGGGCACAAGACCGCGACCAAACAGATGATGCCAGATCCGGTTGACGATGACGCGACTTGTCAGCGGATTGCCAGGAGCAAGCACCCGGTCGGCCAGTTCCGTGCGACCCGAACTCTGCCTCGGCCACGCCGGCTGCTCCACTCCGTCGATCGCCTCCAGGAACCGTCGCGGCGAGAGTTCCCCTCGCCGGGCCGCGGAGCCCTTTAACAGCACATATTGATCGATACCGTTGCCGTCGAGGATCGCCGGCGCCGTGGCCGATTCGAGCCTCGCGTCCACGACGATCGCATCCCGCGCCGCTGCGAGTTGCACTGCCTCCGCCACGGCCCGCGTCGCGGCGGCAGAATTCCAGTCGAATCCCGGATCCGCCAGACGCCGGTTGATGGACGCGGGCAGCGGTGGATCACTCCGCCGCGGTTCCTCGGTCGCCGCCACCGTCTCAGCGACCGACACGGCGCCGGCCACCGCCGCATATTCCACGTGAACAACATGGCCGTTGTCCCAGACAAGATCCCGTCGCATGTCCTGACGGATCCATTGCCATTGCCCGCCCGTATTGGCCGTCATCACATGCGACCCGTAGAGCGGGCCGCCAGACAGCGGCACGTTGCCATCGACGACGGCAAAGATCTGCACGTGGCCGCGAACGCGGTGCCAGAGCACCCCGTCCTTGATCAGCACCTTAGGTGTCCGCAGCACGCGGCCGGCACGATCGACGTCGCCCAGCGGCGCCGGATCTCGTTCACTCCTCGATCTGGTCGCCGACCAGACGGCATCGCTCTGCGCATGGCCGAGCGGCTCGACCCGCAGCTCGCGGGGCAGTCCCTCGACGGCTGGCAAGAGCACCGGCTGGCCGGCCGGCACGGGCGTCGGGCCCCAGGCGGCGGCGTCGACCATGATCGGTGTGGAACCGGCGGCTTGGGTGTAGTCGGCAATCACGGTCTCCCGGGGATCGGGGGGCAGCCTGTCCGCGGGGTCGGCGGCAGCCGCAACCAACTGGTCGCCCTCCGGTCCGACGGCTGCCGCGAGGAGCGGTAGCAGCCGGTCGCGGGCTTCCGCGTCGGCGGCTACGAGCCTGCGGGCCACCTCCCGATTGGCCTCCACTGTCTCGAAGGGCACCTGTCGGTAGCTACTCGACATCAGCATGCCGGCAATGGCGTAGTAGTCTTCGTTGGAAATGGCGTCGAACTTGTGGTCGTGGCAGCGGGCGCAGCCCAGAGCCAGTCCGAGAAACGCCTTCCCGAAGGTATCGACGGCGTTGTCGATTCGGTCGGCCTCGTCCTGCGCGATGTCCACGGGCGCATGCACCGCCTCACCCAGAAACCAGAACCCGGTGCCTACAACCGAGGCGTTGGCCCCGGTCTGCGGGTCGACCCGCGGCCGCTCGACGAGATCACCGGCGATCTGCTCACGGACGAACTGGTCGTAGGGCAGATCGGCATTGAACGCCTTCACGACCCAGTCTCGGTACTGCCAGGCGTTGGGAATCGGGAAGTCGAACTCGTGGCCCCGCGTCTCGCCATATCGGGCCACATCGAGCCAGTGCCGGGCCAGCCGTTCGCCGTAGTGGGGCGAGGCGAGCAACTGATCGACGTACCTCTCGAAGCCGCTCGAATCAGCATCGCTTGCCACCCGTTCGACATCCGCAGGATCGGCCGGTAGGCCAGTGAGAATCTCGGCCGCCCGCCGCACGAGCGTCGCCCGCGAGGCCTCCGTCGCCGGTTCGAGCCCCGCCGACTCGAGCCGCGCAAGCACGAAGCGATCGATGTCGTTCCGGCACCAGCCGGCGTTCTGCACCGGAGGCATGGAAGCGACTAGCGGCGGATGCCAGCACCAGTGGTCTGCCTTCCGTTTGGCAATGTCGAAGGGCTCGACGGCCGTCGTCGCGGTGCCTGAATCCGTACGGTCAGCCGGCCATGGCAGTCCGCGACGCACCCACTCTTCAAACGTCTGAATCACCTCCGACGGCAATTTGCCATCGGGCGGCATCTGCAGGTCGCCGTCGTAGCGGACCACCTTGACGAGCAGGCTGTCATCGGGCTTGCCCGCGACGGCCACCCCCTCGGCGGCCAGAAAGTCGGAGCGGGAATCGAACGAGAGCCCCCCCTCCGGATCGCCAGCCTGACGGGAATGACACTCGGCGCAGTGCTGCACGAGCAGCGGCCGGACCTTCGACTCGAAGAATTCGAGGTCGGCCGCCTGATGAACCACGGTCGGGGGCAGAACCGCTTCTGCGGCTGCTGCGGCCGTGGGCACCATCAGTGCCACCACCCCGACCGATACCAGTCGGCAGCAGCTCACACGGTTTCGTCGCGGCAGAATATCCATTTCGGCTCCAATTATAGCTCCGCCGGATGGGCGGAGCAGTATGGCATCGGCTCTGGCCACTCAAGGCCCACCTCTGCGGGCCAAATCCGGCCCCGTGGCCCAAACCACCGCTCACCGCAGCGGTGGCCAGGGCACGGCGACGCCGTCGACCGACACCACGTGGAAATGATGGACGCTCGGCACCTCAGCCTGCCACTTCCAGACCACGCTCTTGTCGGGCGAGACCTCCACCAGACGGACACCATTCTTGCCGATGGCGTAGCTGGCGATCATCGTGTTGCCGCTAGGCAGTCGCTGGATGCCGCAGGCATCGTTGATCGCGGCATCGACGTCCGCTGCCGTGATCTCCCATCGCGGCCTGCCGTCCTTGCCATATTCGACCACGCGGTTGCCGTTGGTGAGCCCCGCAAGAATACCGCCGTCGGCGAGCGAGATGGCCGTGAACGGCCAGCTGTTGATGGTCGGCGCCCCGGGCACATGCGTGTCGATCCGGGCGAGTTCTTTCCCCGCCGCGTCGTAGCGAATGATCGCGAAGTCGAGCAGGTGCGGCACGAGGTAGGTGCCGTCGGCCTGCTTCCGCGCCATCCGCGTCTGCATGTGGGCGTTCGCCTTTTGGCAGACCAGTGGGAACTCCACCTTCACGGTGCCGTCGGCGGCGATCTCCAAGAGCCGCGGGCTCGGTCCAGCCTCCGTCAGCACGTAGGTTCCCGTGGACGACTTCTGGATGCTGTTGACCTCGTCTTGGGTGCCGTCGTACCTCCAGACAATCTCGTCGGCTGCGCCGCCCGCGCCGGGCTTGATCTCGACGGCCGCCCCCTTCGGCGTGTTCTCACCCTTCGACAGTGCCAAGAGCACGTTGCCGTCCGGCAGGACCCAGCCCTCGCGGGTGGCGGCCGGCCACGACCATTCGACCACCCCCTCGGGATGGTCTGGCGTGATCTCCACGATCGCAGTCCGGCTGCCGCAGACGAGGATCCGCCGCGAACCGGCAGATGGCTCCGCAGCACGTGCTGGAGTCAGCGTTTCTGCCGCTCCTGACGTGATCACCACGACCAGCAGCAGCCAGAACAACGAGACTGGCAACACCTTGGAACCATCACGATGGCAGTGCATTGGGGAAAGTCCTCCGAGGAAATATCGACTCCATCGTATCACGACGCGACCAGCCGGGCTGCGTTGTGGGGCAACTGTTTCGTAGACTCCGCACGTCGACACTCTTCCCCAAAAACCCTGACGCCACCTCCATGACCGACCCCACCGCGATCTACCGCTACCGCGAATCGCTCGCCGCCGTCGATGCGCTCACCGTGGCGATCGCGCATCTCGATCTCTTCACGGCACTCGCCGCCGCGCCCGGGGATCTCGCCGGCATCTGCCAGAGGTTCTCGATCCAGCCGCGGCCGGCCCACACGCTCTGCACGCTCCTGGTTGCCAATGGCCTCTTGCGGCGGGGCGATGACGGCGTCCTGCATGTCACCGACACCGCGCGGGAGTTCCTCGTGGCCGGGTCGCCATTCGATGCCAGGCCCTACTACGCGAGCATCGCCGAGAAGCCGGGCGTTACCGACTTCCTCACGGTGCTCCGGACCGACCGGCCCGCCAACTGGCCGGGCGAAGAGGGTGAGGCGGACTGGCATGCCGCGATGCGAACGGAGGCGTTTGCGGAATCCTTTACAGCCGCGATGGACTGCCGGGGCCGCGTGCTCGGCCCAGGGCTAGCCCAAGCCTTGGCCGACTGCACACCCCGCCGACTGCTCGATGTCGGTGGCGGGTCCGGAGCATATGCCATCGCGGTCGCCCGGGCGTTTCCATCATGCCGGGCGACGGTTCTCGAAGCGTCACCCGTCGACGCCATCGCGCGGCGGACGATCGCCGCGGCGGGGCTCGGTGGCCGGATCGACGTCGTGACGGCTGACATGTTCTTGGGCCCGTGGCCCGAGGACTATGACGCGCACCTCTTTTCCAATGTGCTTCACGACTGGAACGAGGCCGACTGCCGGCGGCTGCTTGAAAAGAGCGTCGCGGCACTGCCAGACGGTGGTCGGCTGCTCGTGCACGACATGCTGCTCGACGACGACATGTCGGGCCCGCTGTGGGCGGCCGAGTATTCCGTGCTGCTGACGACAGTGACCCAGGGACGTCTCTACTCCGCCGCAGAGATCGGCGACTGGCTGGCCGACCTCGGCTTCAACATCGTGGCCCGCGCGCCAACGGCGCTCGGTCGCAGTGTGCTTATCGCAAGCCGCGGCTGAAGAATGAAAAAGGGCAAGTTGAAAACATGCCCCCACAGGAGCAAAGGGCAAGTTGAAAACTCGCCCCCACGAGGATCCCGCGAGGGGTTGCCCGTGCCCCGAGAGCCGGCGTTGCTGACAAGCGCAGGCAGGATGCCGGAGCGCAGTCAGCATCGAGTGAGCGAAGGCCAGGATGGCCGTAGCGAACGTCCGGCGACGGGGCGCGGGCAACCCCGAGCCACAGGCGGACGGTGCAAGCTCACGCCGCTTCCACGCCCGGGCTCTCGCCGAAGTAATACTTCTTCGCGTCGGGGTTCGTGAGCACCTCCTGCGCGGTGCCGTGGCAGAGCACCTTACCGGCACGGACGACATAGCTGCGGTCGGTGATCGCCAGCGTCTCCCGCTCGCGGTGGTCGGTGATCAGGATCGAGATGCCGGTGTCGCGCAATCCAGTGATGACCTTCTGGATCGAGTGGATCGTCACCGGGTCGATGCCAGTGAACGGCTCGTCGAGCAGGATGATCCGCGGCTCTGTCACCAGACAGCGGGCAATCTCGAGCCGCCGTTTTTCACCACCCGAGATGTAGTGCGACTTCGACTTGCGGATCCGCGTGATGTCAAACTGCTCCAGCAATTCTTCGCAGCGGCGGCGGCGCTCCTTCGGCGGCATGCCGACCAGTTCCATGATCGCCAGCAGATTCTGCTCGACGGTGAGCTTGCGGAACACGCTCTGTTCCTGCGCAAGGTAGCCCATGCCGCCGTCCCGCGACCGTTTGAACATCGGCCAGTGGGTGATCTCCTCGTCGTCGAGCAGCACGCTGCCGGCGTCGGGCATGACCAGCCCGCAGGTCATGCGGAAGCTCGTCGTCTTGCCGGCGCCGTTGGGGCCCAAGAGGCCCACGATCTCCCCAGCCTCGACGTGGAAATCGACGCCATCCACCACGCGACGGCGGCCGTAGGTCTTCACGAGCCCGTTGACCGACAACAGCGGCATCTGGTTCCTCCTTGAACGCGACCCTGGCCCAACGCCAGCCTCACCGCACGAACCGCATCCTCCCGAAGTTTGGCCACGAGGGCAATCGCAACTCGGTACCGCCAATTTTCACCGGCACGCTCCATTGTGCCGGGACGGCGTGCGGCCAGAAAATCGCCATGGCCTTGCCTATGAGCAGATCCCGGTCGACATGGTGGCCCTCCAGCCAGAGCCGGCTGTCCTTGCTGGCAGCCGAGTTGTCGCCCAGCACGAAAAACTGATCCGCCTCAAGGCCGAACTCCAGCCGGTCCTCCTCCAGGATCTCGCCCGGCCGGGCCCCCACATCGATCGCACCGATATAAAAAGTGTCGCGGAGCACCCGAAGGTTTTTCACGCGGATGTCAGTCCCGGCGGCGGTGATGCCCACCGGCGACAGGTCGCTCGGCTCTACGGAGCCCGGTTCGATCACCAGCTCCACAGGCCGGTTGCGTGGCACATCATCGATGGCGCGGCGCCAGGTCGTGGGCTGGTCGAAGGCCATGCGGCGATCGGCGACAAAGAGCGACAGTTCGTCGTCGACGTTGGCAAACAGGATCTTCCAGGAGCCCTTCCCGCGGACCGGTGTGCGGGCCCGCGGCGGCGGTGTGCCGGCGGCACTGCCGTCGGCCAGCGTCAACGTCGCCTCGCCGGTCGCCAAGTCGAACGTACAGCGGTGCACCACGCCCCCCTCCACGAGGTCGATTTCCAGCGTGCCTCCGTTCTGGCCGACAGTCTCGCAGACCATCTCGAGTGCCAGATCGCCCACCCAATGCGGCCGGGTGCCGATGGCGTTGTAGGGCTGGAAGTCGTCGATGCGGGTGGGGCGGCCGCGGCCGGCGAGCGACTCTCCCCGTCGCACTCCCTCCCACTCCTCAGCCGTCGGGAAGAAGTGTTGATAGCGGAGCGTGGCCGGACCGTCCGCCGAGCCGCTCGAAAGGCTGAATGACCGGCCCTCGTCACTGGTCGTCCAGCGGCCGGCCGGCCCGCGGTCAGGCGCTGACCAATCACTCCAACACAGCGGCCATCCGGCCTTCTGCAGATCGGCCGACGCATAGCGGCTGTCGTGCACGCACTGCAGCATGGCCCGCATGGTGTCGGGCGGC
>CANETO010000100.1 GCA_947440895.1 Planctomycetaceae bacterium
CACACCCCATGCTGCCTCGAGCCTGCCATGGTCGACGCTCGATCGCGACCTGCCCGCGCTCGCGGCCCGCTACGCGGAGGCCGATCCTTACCCCCACGTCACCATCGGCGATTTCCTCGCCCCCGGCGTCGCCGCCCGGCTGGCGGCCGACTTCCCGCCGCCGACCGGCCGCGATTGGATCAACTACAAACACGTCAACGAGCACAAGTTCGGTCAAACGAAACGGGCGTTCTTCCCCGACTCGATCGGTGGCGTGATCGACGAGCTCAATGGGCCGCGGTTCGTGGCCTGGCTGTCGCGGCTGACGGGCATCGAGGGCCTGCTGCCCGACCCGTCGCTCGAGGGCGGCGGCATGCACCAGACGCCGGCCGGTGGTTTCTTGAACGTGCATGCCGACTTCACGATGCACCACCATCGCCCCACGTGGCGGCGGCGGTGCAACCTCATCGTCTACCTGAATCCCGAATGGCACGAGGAGTGGGGGGGCGCGATCGAGCTTTGGGACGAGGCGATGACGAAGGCGGTCGTGCGGGTGCCGCCCCTGCTCAACCAGGCGGTGATCTTCAATACCACGGAAACGACCTACCACGGCTACCCAGACCCCATCCGCTGCCCGCCCGACGTGACGCGGCGGAGCATTGCGCTCTACTACTTCACCGACGAGCCCGGGGGCGGCACGCCCCGTTCGACGAATTACCGGGCGCGGCCCACCGACTCTCTCGGCCGGCGGCTCGCGATCTGGGCCGATGCCTCCGCAGTGGCCGCCTACTCGCGGGTCAAGCGCAGGCTCGGCCTCTCCGACGACTTCGCCAGCCGGCTGTTGGGCCGGTTCTCGCGGCGGTGACGCCGTCCGGGTTCGAGTCACCACCGGGTCGGGCTGGCGGTCAGCGCGGCGGGGGCGGTTCGCGGTGCGGTTGGCCGGAGCGGTAAGCGTCGAGCCGGGCACGACGGGCCGATTGCTCGGGCTCGGGGGACGACAGGACGGCTTCCTCGGCGGCCGCGACTGCGTCGGGGAAGCGGCCGGTCTCGGCGGCGGCCGCGGCGACGGCGTCGAGCCGGGCGGGTGTTCGGCCCGCGGTGAGCGACAGAGACGATAAATGGAAGGCGTATTCGCCGCGGCGGGCGGCAGGGTCCGGGTGGGTGCTCAGCGCCCAGGCGGTCCGGGCGGCGGTCTCTGCCCAGTTGGGGTCGGCGGCCGCCAGCCGCGAGGCGTCGGCGGCCGCGCGGTCGGGCTGTCCGGCGGCGAGCCGGGCGACCGCCAGCCGCAGCTGCACCCGGGGGTCGGCCGGTGCGGCGGCCGCCGCCTTCTCAAGCCACCCGACCGCCTCCGGCCAGCGGCCGAGCTCGGACAGCGCGTTGCCGAGGTTGTTGCAGGCGACGAGGTTGTTCGGCTGCCGCTCGGCGGCCGCCGTTAGGTGGGGGACCGCCTCGTCCAGTTGGCCGAGCTGGGCGAGAACCCCGCCAAGGCCGGCCTGGGCCTCCCAGTTGTCGGCGGCGGCCAGCGCGTTCCGGTACTCGGCGGCGGCCGACGCCAGGTCGCCCCGCCGCCGGCTGCCGTCGGCCGCGGCCATCCAGCACCACGCCACCCCGAGCGTCCAGCGGCGGGCCGGGAGGAGGAGGGCGGCCCGGGCTTGGAGCTCCGCGTCGTCCACTTGGCCGAGCTTCTGCAGAACGGACGCAGCCTTCCAGCGGCAGTCGAACGCGGTCGGTTCGGCGGCGGCCGCGGCTAGAAAGCAGCGGAGGGCGTCGGCCGACTCCCCGGCGGCGAGATGGAGATCCCCGAGCTTCATGTGGGCCGTCGGGTTGACCGACGTGACAGCCAACGCCCGTGACCACAACGTCCACCCGTCCGCCCAGTGCAGCACCTGCTGCCGCGTCATCCCGACGCACCCGACGGCCACCGCGAGGGTTACCCCGGCGACCACCGGCCCCGGCACCCGATATCGCCCGGCCAGGTCCGCCGCGGCCCACACCGCGGCGACAAACAGGCCGATGTGTGGAAGGTAGGTGAACCGGTCGGCGTACGCCTGCTCTCCGACCTGAAACAGCCCGATCACCGGCACCAGCGTCCCGAGAAACCACAGCCACCCGACCAACACGTAAGGTGCGGCCCGCCGGCCCCGCCAGCCGAGGTAGGTGACGGCCGCAAGCACGCCGACCGCGGCCAGGCCCTGCCCGGCCGAACGGACGGTGAGCGGGTACAGGACGGCCAGGCCGTCCGGCCAGCAGGTCATCCTCAAGTACGCCAAGTAGGCGAAGGCGGCGTTCGAAACCCGGTCGGCAACTGGGAAGGTGGCGACGGACCTCACCGCCCCGCCGGCGGCCTGCGCGTACACGGTCACCACGCACGCCCCGGCCGCCAGCGCGAACATCGGCCACTTCTCGCGGACGAGCGGCCACAGGTCCCGGGCGGACCGGAGCCGGCCTAGCGGCCATGCGTCGAGGAGCAGCAGGGCACACGGAAACGTGACCAGCATCGGCTTGGCGAGCAGCCCGGCAGCCAGGGCGGCCGTTACGGCCGCCATCCGGCCGGCCGACGGGGCCTCGGCGTACCGGGCGTACAGCCACATTCCGGCCACCCAGAATAGCCCGCTGAGCACGTCCTTCCGCTCCGCCACCCACGCCACCGATTCGACCCGCAGCGGGTGGACCGCCCAGAGCAGGGCGGCCGCGGCACTCGGCCACCCGACCCCGGTCAGCCTGGCTAGGGCCAGGAACAAAAGGACCGAGTTGACGACATGCAAGACGACGTTGGTGAGGTGATAGCCGGCCGGGTTGCTCCCCCACACCGCCGCGTCGAGCTGGAGCGACACCCAGGTAAGCGGATGCCAGTTGGCCTCGGCCGTCGCGGTCGCCGCCCAGGCTAGGTTGGCGGCCGTCGGGCCGCCGAGGACGTGCGGATTGTGCTGCACGTACCCCGCGTCGTCGTAGTTGACGAATCCATTGCGGACAGCCCCGGAGTACGCCACCGCGGCCGTGACGGCGATTGCTGCCGCGGCCGCCCACCACGGCGGCCCGACCGCCCAACGTTTCCCGTCCTGGTCTGACCTCACGGCGACCTCCGTTACTCCTGCAGCAGGTCCCGGACCGGCTCTCACCTGCGTGAGCACGCCACGCAGCGATTCCGTTTTCGTAGCCTGCAGCGTTGCAGCATCGGGCTTCGGTTCATCAGCAAACGACCTCCGCCACTAGACAGCCAACTGAAGTACGCCCGGCAGGACTTGAACCTGCAGGCTGCTTTTCGGCGTCGCGATCCCTTCGGGCCTCGCTCCGCCACTGGACCGCCAACTTGAATACGCCCGGCAGGACTTGAACCTGCAACCCTCGGTTCCGAAGACCGATGCTCTATCCAATTGAGCTACGGACGCGTGGACGGAAAGTATAGCAAACTGAGCCCACCCCGCTCCGCCCACGGTCGATCACCAACCGCGGCGCCAGGCCGACGCACGACCCGGCTGGCGTGCCGATGGGCATCCGGAATGGGAGCGACCACGACCGGCCGGCGTACGACCACGGGGGAGGCCACGCGGACTGCCAAATCCCATCCCGCCACATCAGAGTCGCTGGCACGACCCACGCCGGGCCCGATTCGCCCCTCTCCCCGCCGCCGACCCCCCTTTCCTAGGGATTCAGGCCCTTTTTCCCAGACGTTTCAGGCCCGCTCAACCAAGCAGAGGCTTTGACCGGGATTGTGTGGCAAGCTTAGATGGAAGCTGATTCCAGCCCACCGACGGACTCCCGACTCCCCATGGCACACATCACGCTCCGCGTTCTGCACGGTGCCGATCGGGGCCGCGTGTTCAGCGATATCCCCACGCCCGTGACCATCGGCCGCGAGGAAGGGAACACGATCCAACTCAACGACGAACGGATCAGCCGCTACCACCTGAAGCTCCAGGACGACAAGGACAAGATTGTCCTCACCGACCTGGAGAGCACCAATGGAACCAAGGTCAACGGCGAGGACATTCAGGTCCGGATCGTTCGTCATGGTGACATGATCTCGGTGGGCCGGTCCCTCCTCCTGATCGGCTCCCACAGCGAGATCGACCGTCGTATTTCTGCGATCGCCGCGAATCTGCCCGCGGCGCAGGAAGGCCGCGCCAAGCAGATGCGGGAACGGATGGAGCGGATCGCGACGCATCAGTCAGACGTGATCGAGGATATGGCGGAGGTCCGCTCGCCGCTGCTGCCGGGCGGTCCGCCTCCGCTGCCAGAACGACTGGGCCCTGCACAGACGGCCGAACTTTCCGAACTCATCGACTACGTGCAAGGCATCCTCCGCGAGGCCACCGAAGGGGCCGTGATGCGGCCCGGCAACGAGACCGTCGAGCTCGACTTCGCCCACTGGCAAGTGATGCTCGAACTCCAAGCCCGACTGGCCGGACTGCTCAGAGGCATCTCAGAGCCATCCTGACGAAAATCGTGCCTCATCCGGTACAATGCCGCATCCCCCGGAGCGAGCACACGGATGACCGCGCAGTCTTTCGTCCACCTTCACTGCCACAGCCACTACAGCCTGCTCGACGGAGCCAGCCCCATCGACCGGCTGGTCGACCGGGCGGTTGAGCTCGGCATGAATGCTCTGGCGATCACCGACCACGGCAACCTCCACGGCGCGCTTGAGTTCTATCAGGCTGCCAAGGCGGCCAAGCTCAATCCGATCATCGGCTACGAGGCCTACATCGCTCCGGGCAGCCGATTCCAGAAGGATGCCGGCAGTCAGAAAGACGCCAGCTACCACCTCACGCTCCTGGCCCGCGACCGGAAAGGATTCGACAACCTCCTGCAACTGGCCACGAAGGCCTACCTGGAGGGTTTTTATTTCAAGCCGCGAATCGATCGCGAACTGCTCGAGCAGTACGGCGAGGGGATCATCTGCCTCTCGGGCTGCCTGTCGAGCGAGTTCAATCGGGCGCTCATCGGCAGCTCCCGCGAACAGCGGGAGTCGCTCGCCCAGGCCCGCGAGGTCGCCGGCTGGTTTCAGAAGCGTTTTGGCGACCGGTATTTCATCGAGCTTCAGGACAATGGCCTGGAGGTGCAGCGGCAGGTAACCGACGCGGCCCTGGAAATCTCCCGCGAACTCGGCATCCCGCCGGTGGCCACCTGTGACTGCCACTATGTGAACCGCGAGGACGCGGAAGCCCAGGACATCCTCCTCTGCGTCAACACGGGCCGCTTCCGCAGCGACACCTCCCGCATGCGGATGGACTCGAGTGAGTTTTACTTGAAGAGCCCCACCGAGATGCACGCGGCCTTCACCGACCTCGATCGCGACTTCGTCGCGGCAGCGGTGAATCGCAGTCAGGAGATCGCCGACTCAGTCTCGATCGAGCTTGACCTTGGCAAGCGTCACTTCCCCGGCTTCGACGTACCGGGCGGCCTCACGGCGTCGCAAGAGCTGCGGCGGCTCTGCCTGGAAGGACTGCGGGAGCGTTACCAGACCGTGCCGAAACGCTGGGTGGAGCCCCAGGCGGATGGCGACGAACGCCAACTGCACCCCCAGGTGATGGATCGACTGGAGCGGGAACTGGGCGTGATCGACGCGCTCGGATTCGCCAGCTACTTCCTGATCGTCTGGGACTTCGTCCGCCACGCCCGGGAGCAAGATATCCCGGCCGCGGCGAGAGGTTCGGGCGTGGGAGCACTCGTGGCCTACTCGCCCTACCTGTCGCACGTCTGCCCGCTGGAATACGACCTGCTCTTCGAGCGGTTCCTCGACACGAACCGCCGGGAAGCGCCCGATATCGATATCGACTTCTGCAAAGAGCGCCGCAGCGAGGTTATCGAATACGTCAAACGGAAATATGGCGCGGCCAACGTCGCCCAGATCGGAACGTTTGGCACGCTCGCAGCTCGCGCGGCGATCCGTGACGTGGGGCGGGCCCTCGGGATGCCGATTCCTCGCGTCGACCAGATCGTGGCCCTCGTGCCCGATCAGCTCAACATCTCGCTGGAGGAAGCGGCAGCGCCGGGCTCACAACTGGCCGCCGCCTGCGATGGCGATGGCGAGGTGAAAGAACTGGTCGACCTGGCCCGGCGGATCGAGGGCCTCGCCCGCAACGTGGGCACGCACGCCGCGGCGGTCGTGATCGCCGACCGTCCGCTCGTGGAGTATGTGCCGCTGCAGCGAGTGACCGGCAAGGAGGAAGTGATCACGCAGTGGGCCATGGGCGACGTCGAGCGGGCGGGGCTCATGAAGATGGACTTCCTCGGTCTGCGCTACCTGACAGTCGTCTCCAAGACGCTCGACATCATCACTGCAACGCGGGGCTCCCGCCCCGATCCGCTCGCCTTCCCGCTCGACGACCAGCCAACGTTTGACACGCTCTGCCGCGGCGAGACGAAGGGCATCTTCCAGTTGGAGAGCGGCGGCATCCGCGACCTGCTCCAGCGGATGAAGCCAGACCACTTCCTCGACATCGTCGCCGTCAACGCGCTCTATCGTCCGGGACCGCTCGAGGGCGGCATGGTCGACGACTACGTCGCGGTGAAGCACCGGCGGAAGCGGGCCGAGTATCTCCACCCCGTCATGAAGGACGTGCTGGAAGAAACCCACGGCGTGATGGTCTATCAGGAACAGGTAATGCGGATCCTGGAGCGGCTCGGCGGCATCGAGCTCTCCAGCGCCTACACCTGCATCAAGGCCATCAGCAAGAAGAAGCTCGAGACGATCGCCGCCTTCCGCGAGCAGTTTGTCGATGGGGCGAAGGCGAAGGGCCTTTCCAAGACCGAGGCGGAGGAACTCTTCGGGCTGATCGAGAAGTTTGCCGGCTACGGCTTCAACAAGAGCCACTCCACCGCCTATGCCCTGCTCGCCTGGCAGACCGCGTATCTCAAGACGCATTTTCCGGTGGAATTCATGGCGGCACTCCTGTCCGGAGACATCACCGGCCGTAACTTCAAAAAGAAGGATGCGCTGGTCGAGCACATCGAGGACTGCCGCCGCATGGGCATCGACGTCGTCGCGCCCGATGTCAACGCCTCGGGCGCCGACTTCACCGTGGCC
>CANETO010000101.1 GCA_947440895.1 Planctomycetaceae bacterium
CTGATCGAGCGTGCCGTGGAAGTGCAGCACGGGCAGCGGCCGCGAGGGTGCGATCGAGGACACTGCCAACGGTCCGGCCACGGGTGCGATCGATGCGATGCGCCCAGCGAGTTCCGCCCCCACGCGGTAGGCCATCATCGCACCATTCGACATGCCGGTGGCATGCACCCGGTGCGGATCGATCGGCAGCCGGGCCGCGACCGCGTCGAGGAGGGCGTCGACGAACCCCACGTCATCCGAGTCGTCGGCCAGCGCCTCGCCGCAGCAGTTGCCGCCATTCCAGGTGAAGAGCCCCTCGCGGGAGCCGGTCCCAGCAGGAAAAACGACCACGGCCCGCCCGGAGGCTGCGAGCGCGTCGAGACCGGAAAAACGCCGCATCAGCTCCGGATGGCTCTGGCCGCCATGGAACGCCAGCACAAGCGGCCAGCCCGCCGGCGGGGGCGGCACCACCGGCACGCAGGCCGTCGCGGTGCGGTGCCGCGATCCCACTGGAACATCGCAGGCGATCGTGTTGAACATCGGCTGTCGGTCGGTCATGGCGGTCGATGGTGTCGCGTTTTAGCGATGATAGTCCTACACTTTTGCGACACAGAACAACAGCATGAGCAACCGCGACGGAAGGATTCATGGACCTCTCCAATCAACTCAGACGCCGGGTGGTGATCGATCGCGTGGGCCCCGAGGTGGATGGTGGCCGCTTCGCCGTGAAGCGGGTCCGGGGCGACGAGGTGGTGGTCGAGGCCGACATCGTCTGTGACGGCCACGAAGAACTCGACTGTCGGCTGCACGTGCGACATGGCGAGACGGGCCAGTGGACCGTGATGCCGATGGAGTGCGTGGGCAACGACCTCTGGAAGGCATCGTTCATCGCCGACCGGATCGGCCTCTGGCACTATTTTCTGACGGCCCGCATCGATGCCTTTGGGACCTGGCTCCGCGACCTCGGCCGCCGCGCGCAGGCAGGCGACAACCTGCAGGTCGATCTGATCGCCGGCAGCCAGATCGTGGCGGCGGCAGCCCATACGGCTCCCGCCGCAATCGCCGTCGAGATCGAGCGGTTCGCAATGCAGCTCCGGTCGCCCGCCTGGAAAGAGATCATTCACAGCGACCGCCTGCGGGAGCTGATGACGCTCCATGCCGACTGCCGCGACGAGACCAGGCTCGACACGCCGCGGCCCATCTGGGTCGACCGGGCGCGGGCCCGGTTCAGCAGTTGGTACGAGGTCTTTCCCCGCTCCTGGGGCCGGGCGCCGGGAGAACATGGCACACTCTCCGATCTCGCCGATCGGCTCGACTACATCCGCTGGATGGGATTCGACGTGCTCTACCTGACGCCGATCCATCCGATCGGAAAAGCCTTTCGCAAAGGACGCAACAACAGGCTCGACGCCGCTCCCGACGATGTCGGCAGTCCGTGGGGTATCGGCAGCGTCGATGGCGGCCACACCGCGATCCATCCACAGCTTGGCTCGTTCGATGATTTCGAGCGGCTCCGACAGCAGGCCGAGAGCGTTGGTATCGAACTGGCGCTCGACCTGGCGGTGCAGTGCTCGCCCGATCACCCCTGGGTCCGGGAACATCCAGAGTGGTTTCGGCACCGGGCTGACGGCACGATCCAATACGCTGAGAACCCGCCCAAGAAATATCAGGACATCGTCCCCTTCGACTTCCAGTGCGATCAGTGGCGGCAGCTCTGGGAGGCGCTCGGCGGCGTGGTGCGGTTCTGGGTGGAGAAGGGCGTGCGGATTTTTCGCGTCGACAACCCGCATACGAAGCCATTCGCCTTCTGGGAGTGGCTGATCACGGACATCCACCGCACCCACCCCGACGTGCTCTTTCTAGCGGAGGCATTCACACGACCGAAGACGATGTATCGGCTCGGCAAGCTCGGCTTCACGCAGTCCTACACCTACTTCACCTGGCGGACGGAGAAGCGGGAGACTGCCGACTATCTCGTCGAGGTGACCACGCCACCGGTCGCCGATTTCTTCCGGCCGAATTTCTGGCCCAACACCCCCGATATCCTTCACGAGACACTCCAGGAGGGCGGTCGGCCGATGTTTCTGGTGCGGCTGGCACTGGCGGCGCTTTCGGTGGGCAATTGGGGCATCTACGGCGCGGCGATGGAGCTGCTCGAGGCGACGCCACGGGAGCCCGGCAGCGAAGAGTATCTCGACTCGGAGAAATACGAGATCAAGCGCTGGAACATCGACAGCCCCGACAGCCTGGCGGCCTTCATCCGCTGCCTGAACGAGATCCGCCACGCGGAGCCGAGTCTGGCCCGCGTGCGGCCGCCGCTCATCCAGGCAATCGACGATCCGCACCTGTTGGCCTGGTGCCGATACGATCCCTTGAGCGGCAATCGTGTGCTCGTGGTGGTGAACATGCAGCCGGACGTGCCGCGACGCGGTCGGCTCACGCTCGATCGCAAGCCGCTCGGGCTCGAAGGAGCGACAACGCTCACGGCGCACGACCTGCTCAACGAGACCGAGCAGACGTGGCTTTCCGACGCCATCCGGATCACGTGCACTCCCGAGGAGCCAGTTCGGGTGTTTCGTCTGGAGCCGTTGGACGCCACGCCCGCAGAGCCCACGCCGGAGACGCCAGCGGCATGATGCTCGACAACGCCACGATCGCTTCCCGGCTGGCCCTCTCGATGCCGGCCGCGCGGTGGTTTGCCGACAAGGCGGCGACGATCGAGCGAGTCACTCTGCATGAGCGGTTCGTGCTTGACTCTGGCGGTTCGGTCGAACTCCTGCTGGCCGACGTCCACCTGACCAGCCGCGATGCGACGGCCCGGTATGTCGTGGTGGTCGGTCCGGAAGGACTCGACGCAGCAGCCACGCCGGCAGTGGCCGGACGGCTGCTCGACCTTGTCTTGTCAGGAACGTCTCTGGCAGGCTGCTATGGCACTCTTCTCGGCCACTGCCTCGGAGGCCATCCGGACGGGGCAGGGGGCTTTGCATCGGCCGACGCCCTGACCGTGGTGCCGATCGGCGGTGACGCCTCCAACACGTCGTTCGTCGTGCGTCATGGTTCGACTGGCTGGATCGTCAAACTGTTTCGCCGTTGCCGGGAGGGGATCCAGCCGGAGGTCGAGTTTGGCGAATTCTTCGCCGCAAAATCGCCCTGGTCAGGTACGCCCCGGCTCTGCGGCTGGCTGGAGTACGTGCCCGCAGATGGCCATCTCGCCACTGCCTCGACGGCAATGGCCACGGTGCACGAATTTGCGGCGGGCTACACGACTGGCTGGGACCGGCTCGTCGGCCTGCTGACTGTCTCAGATTCAAAAGAAGACCGGCTGAGAGGCGCGTCCGGCGACAGAATCCTCTCGATCGTAGCGGCCCTCGGCCGGGCCACGGGCCAGATGCACCGGGCTCTTGCCGCGCGGCCCGACATTCCAGCCTTCGCACTGGAGTCGATAACACGAGCGTGGAGTCAGACCGCGGCAGCGGGAATGACCTCGCATGCTGAGCAGGTGTTTTCCTTGATCGAGTCGCGACTGCCCAAGGTCGAACCGGCGATGGCGCGCCGCCTCGAGGCCGTACTGGCGGCAAGGTCGCGGCTCGGCAGCCGCTTGACAAGTCTGCCGAATAGCGGCGTAGCCATCAGCACGATCCGCGTGCACGGCGACTACCATCTGGGCCAGGTGCTCGTGGCGGAGCAATGTGACACGCCGCTCACGGCGGATCACGACAGTCAGGTGCTCGTAATCGACTTCGAGGGAGAGCCTGGCCGGCCTCTTGCAGAGCGGCGCGCCAAGACCGTCGCCGCCAAGGATGTCGCCGGCATGTGCCGCTCCTTCGACTATCTATTGCGACACGTGGCGAAGTCGACGGGCAGGCCGTATTCCGCGGCTGATCTTGAGCGACTGGAGATCTGCTACCTCGACGCCTACCGCGAGGTGGCCGTCGGACAGCCCTGGTGGCCGGCTGATCCCGCGACCGCCGACGCCCTGCTGGCGGTGTTCAAGCTCGACAAGGCGATTTACGAACTCGCCTACGAGTTGAACAACCGCCCCGATTGGATCGACGTGCCCCTCGCCGCCGTCGAAGAGGCGGTCGTTCGAGGCCAGGGCTGAACTGGTGCTAGTACTTGATCAAAGCGCACCGGGCTCGCGGTATGCACGCGGTGTCCCCGGGTTTCCACCCGGGGCTTTTTGTCGTGGATGATGCCCACCGGCTATGGGAGGCGGAGGGATCGGCGGAAGCTCGAGGAGCCTTGGGCGTATCCTCGCCCCGGCGACGAGACTTCTGCCGGCCCGACGCCGGTGCCCGCTACGGCGGCCCGGAACCCCGAATGACCCGCGTGCCGTCCTCGTTGACTGCGACGTCGAAGATCCGCAGGGAATCGAGCCATCGCATCACCTCGTCGTTCTTGAATAGTTTCGGCACCGTCGTGCCCGCCTCAAGATGACCGTAATAGAGTTCCGCTTCACCGTGCACGCGGTCGCCAATCCGGCTGGTCACCTTCACCACCGAGCCCATCTCGGAGAGTTCCACGATCTCGGCCAGATACTCGATCGTGTCACCCGGCACGGCCTCGAACTCCAGCCGCATGCCCCCCACCTTGGCGAGCACGACCTGACGCCGATAGTCGAGGGCATCGGCGACAAGCAGGCCGGCCGTCTGCGCCATCCCCTCGAGCACCAGCGTCGCCGGCATCATCGCCGCACCGGGGAAGTGGTCGTGCAGGTGCTCCTCGGCGAGTGTCACCGCCTTGACGGCCCGGGCCCGACGGCAGCGAACGAACTCGGTGTATCGATCGATCCAGAACCAGCGCATGAGCGATGTCACTCCAATGTTATGAAACCAGTGTTATGAAACCAGTGTTATGAAACCAGTTGCTTGATCGACCGGCACCGCTCCGGTGCCGGTCGGCGACGGGCAGAAGAGATGCATCAACCGCCAACACGCAGGGCCTCGAATTCGCGGACATGACGGCACATGTAGAGGGCGGCGATCCGCTGTGCGGCCTCGAGCAATCGGTCGCGGATGTCGTCGGGCTCCAGCACCTCGACCATGTCGGCCAGGCCCAGTAGTTGTGGCACCATTTCATCGTCCCAGGCCCGCTCGATGTCGAGAATCACACTGCCGTCGGCCTGCGGGCTGACCGTCTGCCCGGGGTGGAACGGCTTCTCGCAGACCCACCGAGCCCGCGGCGCGTGCACGCGAATCCGATACCGACGAGGGGGATCAGCCGAGCGGAAGATCGTGATGCTGTCGGCGAGCAGTTCCTCGACCGGCTCGGCCGACCGCACGAAGCTGCGTGAGGTCGGCTTCGCATCGGCGACGCGATCGAGCTTGAAGAACCGCAGCGCCGTGTCGGCTGCCGTCGCCTTCCGGCTCGTTACCGCGCGGCCAGTCTTGGCCGCGGGCGGAGCGACACGGTAGCCGGCGATGTAGACGCTGCCGTCGTAGAGCACGATCGCCTCCGGCCGGATCGTGTATCGCTTTGGCTTTTCGTCGGCGAGGCTCGTGTAGCGGATCTCCAGTTCCACGGTATTGCGGATGGCGCGGTTGATCGCGTTGAGCATCCGGGAGCGATACTTGGCAGCCGCGGGCCGGGGATGGATGAGCAGGCCCTCCTTGTGGGCCTCGACATATTCCAGCAATTGTGGCGTCGCCACCCGCTCGAGCTTCGCGATCAACTGACTGATGCCGCGCCAGTAGAACGTGCCCGCCAGCGGTGCGAGAAAATCGCGAGCCACGGCCAGCGAGAGCAGTTCTGGTAGAGAAATCGCCGGGGTAACCAGCTCCTCGGCGCCCTTACCCGGCTCGATCGACCAGGCCTGGCAGATGGTGCCGCGGGCGGAGCGTTTCTTGGTCTGCTTCACGGCATAGCCGTACTTCTCCAGAAACTCGATGTCGCGGCGGACGTTCTTGTCGGACATCTCATCGATGACACCGCGATCGCACAGGCGGTCCTTCAGCTCCGCGATGGTGAGCGGCTGGCGGGCGCTGAACAGGATGTCGATCAAGTGAAAGACCCGGAGCAACTGTTCGTGGCGGCTGATGGAGTCCATGGCGATTCGTGATAGGCGACAGGGCAGGGCATGCAACGCCGCCAGAATACCCGGGAAGTCCCCCACGGTGATGAGTTCTGTTCAGCAACAGCCGTTTTCCAGTGAACAACAGGTGCCGGATCTCGTGGCCGGGAAGAAAATGCCTCGCGATCGAGGCTCGCAGCGGTTCGACAAACCGCAGGTATCGATTCGTCGCGATCGTGAGGATGCAGATTTTCATACGATCGCCATGAGAGCCGTGGCGTCACGCTCACAAAAACCGTGGTGCGGCGATCAGTCGGCTCCAGCCTGCTCCTGCAACTCCAGCCACCGCTCCTCGGCCGCGGCCAGCTTTTCGGCCGCCGCTGTCATCGCCGTGTGGTGCCGCAGGGTCTCGGCCGCGTCGGTTGTGGCGAGCATCGCCTCGTTCGCCGCCCGCTTCTCCGCGTCGAGCTTGGCAATCGAACGTTCGAGCGTGCCGATCTCACGGCGGACGTCGCGATCAGACTTGCCGTCATTCCCTGCACGGCCGCCTTCCGGCTTGCCCGCCCCCGACTTCCCGGCCGGCTTCACCACTCCACTGGACTTCTTCGACGCAGCAGGCTTTCCGCCCCCAGCCGCCTCCTCCTCGGCGTCGATTTCGCTGTTCATCGCCGCGAGATACTGCTTGTAGCTGCCGCCATAGTTGATGACGCGGCCGTTGCCCACCTCGACGACATTCGTCGCCACCGTCTCCACGAAGGAGCGGTCGTGGCTGGTGAAGATGACGGTGCCACGGTAGTCGAGAAGCGCCTGGGCGAGCGCGTCGACTGTCTCCACGTCGAGATGATTACCCGGCTCGTCGAGAATGAGGATATTAAAGGAACCGAGCAAGAGGCCGGCCAGGCAGAGCCGGGCCCGTTCGCCACCGGAGAGCACCGGCACACGCTTTTCGACCGCCTTGCCGCGAAAG
>CANETO010000102.1 GCA_947440895.1 Planctomycetaceae bacterium
GGACCCCAGTTCCAACCACACGGCGGATGGTGCCCCTGCCACCCGTGCGGCGGCGCAGCGACGGCTGGCCCGCATGCTCCTGGCCGATCCGGCCGAGATCACGGACGTCGAGGCGATCGCCATGGCAGCATGGTGTGCCGACAGGCAGAGCCGCCAGGTCGCGCGGGCGTTGGCACGGGTGGCGGCAACCGGTGGCTGGCTGCCGCGGTCGGTCGTGCTCTCCGGCCATGGCGGGTGTCTGGCCCGGCGGGCGCTGGCCCGGCTGGGCTGGAATGTCGACATCGTGTCCTTACCCGACTCTCTCGGCGCCGACGTGTCGCGGGCGGCGCCCGCGCACAGCCTGGCGCTCATCGCGCGGGGGCAGCTTGCATGAGTGCCTCCCGGTGGGTGAGCGATCAGGCGATGTCCTTCCGCGGCTGGCGAAGCGGCGTCCTTCGGAAACCGAATGACGGTGCAGGGCTCGTGGACAGGCAGGGCGTCAACGTCCTGCCGACGGCCGCAGCACCGCTGCTGGTACTGAAGGTCGGCGGCAGCCTGCTCTCGCGGCCAAACTGGCCGGCGCTGCTCGTGCCGCTCCTGACTGCCCGCGGCCCGCGGCCGTGCTGCTTGGTGGTGGGAGGCGGAGCCGTCGTGGATGGGCTCCGGACGCTCGACCGCGTCATGCCGCAGTCACCCGGCTTCATGCACTCCCTCGCCATCGACGCCATGCGGCTGACGGCGCGGCTGGTGGCCGAGGCGATCAACCTCCCCCTGTCGCCGACACCGCCGGATCGCGGACAAGGAATCGTGCTCGATGTGCCGGCGTGGCTGGCAGTGGGCACCAGGGCCGCGAGTCTGCCGATCGGCTGGCAGGTGACGAGCGATACGATTGCGGCCCGAGTGGCCGTGGAGCACGACGGCGGTCTGCTGCTGGCCAAGAGTGTGCCGCCCCCCCCCTGCCCCGATGGCATCGACCCGCTGGTGTCGCTCGCTCAGGCGGGCTGGGTGGACGACCATTTTCCGATCGCCGCTGGGCCACTGGGCAGCATCGAGTGGGTTGCCCCGTGGCGGCAAGTTTTCAACGTGTCCGAAAGTTGACGCTGCTGCTGCGTGCTGTAACCAGCCCGCCGGGCGGTCTCCCCGAACACGCTCCGTTCGCGGGGCGGCTCGGCGAATACGTCGGGGACAATTGTGAGCCTTCTCCGCCGAGGCGCCCTAATGCTCACTTCGGTATCCGGGGAGCCCGCCCTCGTCGATAGGCACGGCAGGATGCCGGTCAATACGCTGGCCGCCTGGATGGCGGCCCCAGCGGCCGCGGGCGGAGTCCCGCCAAGCGCTGGTTCAGGACAGGCATCCGCCTGTCCTAGCGGCAGGATGCCGGTGTTTCGCGTGTAGTCAGTCCCACCACCAGCCGTCTGCAGGACGCGCGGCGAGTGCAGCCGTGCGAGTTTCAGCCACATCAGTCGCGTCGGCCGTGTTGGCGGCAAAGCTCCAGGGCTGGAAGATCACGCCACCAGAGGCGCTGACCACCCAGCGGCTCCCCTTCTTCAGCCCGTGTGCCACCGTCGGCACGCTGGTCGGCACTTCATAGGAGGGGAGTGGCAGCATCTTCGCGTCGAGCAGCGGAGCCAGGTCGAGGCCAGCCCTCCCGGCCAGTTGCCGGCCATGGATGAGTGCCGCCACCACGGCCAGATCGACGCAGTTCACCAACTCAGCAAACACAGGCTGCTTGGCCGCGAGCTCGTCGTAGTGCGCGGTCATCAGATCGCACCACTTTTCGGCAGGGGAATTCTGGGCGGCCTTTGCGGCATTTCCGACCTTGCGGGTGCCATCCGCACTGAAGAGATCCGTTTCGGTCAGGCATTTCATGCTGCGACCATTGATCCGCCAGGCGAGTTCATCCGGATCCCGCGAGATCGGCTCGTAGTCCGCCTCAAGCCAGAAGCGGGGTAGTGATGCGGCGGCCGGCGAACCCGGCGGCACCATCGAGAGGTAGCTTGGTAGCGACGCGATGCCGGAGGACTCGAGCCCCATGCCGACCCGCTTCAAGCGGTAGTCGGCGGCTACCAGCACGCGGGCAAAGCGGCTGTCGCCCGGCACGCCGCCCACCGTCACCTGCTGGGGGCCCACGGCGTTTTGCATCGCCACGAGCGTGGCATCGGGGTTCTGACCGATCGTCTTCTGCGTCTTCAAGTAGGCCTGCAGGCGGGCGATGCCCTCGGGCGTGGGATCGATCGAGCACTTCATGCCACCCGCCCGGGCCATGTCGATGGCCCGCAACGCGACGACCAGATCCTCGAGCTGCAGGAGCGGTCGGCCACTGGTGGCGGCCACCATGGTGCCCGCCGCATCGACGGCGATCGCATCTGCCGGGCCGGCGAGGATGATGTCGTGTGATTCCGTGTCGACGAACACGTGCGTGATCCGCTCGAGACCACCCAGAAAGAGCACGTCGGGCGGGAGCGGTTGACCGGCGGTGGCGGCTGTCACGGCCGCCACGATCTTCGCAAGCGACACCTTGCGGAGCTTCGCCGGTGCGCCCAGATCGCCTGGGGCACCTGCCAACGCCTGGCGTCGTTCCTTGGCAAGCGACTCAGCCGCCTGCGGCTCGAGGTTTCGCACGATGCCGTCGGCGTCGATCGAAATGCCTCCCACGGCACCGAAGCCGAAGCCACCCATCTGAGCATGTGCCACACCGTGCCCCGTCAGGAACAGTGCGGTCGTGGCCAAGGCTACGGCCACACGCGGCCAGACCGGCCGACGGAGAGGGACGATTGATTGGCGACGACGGAGCGAAGCGTCGGGCGACGAGGCGTTCATGCCGCAGTTCATGGGCATCCTTTCATGACAGATCAGTGCCGGCGATCCTGCCGTTCGAGGCGTGACCCCAGTGGGGGGCAGCGAAGAGCGGAGCCGCGGGTGGATGCTAGTCGCCGGAGGCCGGTTGCGGCAAACCCGTTTCCGCCGAGAAAAAGCCCGCTTTTGCCCTTCCTTTCAGGATCGAACCCCCTGGTTTGCGACGGTCCGTCACTCGCGCCCTCCCAAAACGGCAGCCGGTGGGGCATGATGCAGGGAGAAAAGACCCACCGCATGCCCGCCGCCTCCATCACCTTCCTCCTCGTTCGCGATCCCGTTGCCGGCCACACCGTAGTTCCGCTCATCCCGGGCGAACGGGTGACGCTCGGAAGGGCTCCCACGAACCAAGTGGTGCTGCACGACGAACAGGCAAGCCGGTTTCACGCCGAAATCTTCCCCGCCGCAGCGGGCTGGTCGATCCGTGATCTCGAGAGCCGCAACGGCACGCTGATTGGGGGCGAGATACTGTCCGCGTCGGCCGATCGCGTGCTGGCCCCCGGTGACACTGTGGCCATCGGTCGCGTGGAGATTCTTGTCTGCGACGGTGATCCACCGTCCGAATCCACCGGGCAAGCCGCCGTGCTCGGTGGCACGGCGACCGATGAGGTGCCCGCGGAGCTTGAGGCCTGGTCTGCTTCGATCACACACCGCCGGGCCAAAAGCCGGCTCCTCGACGACATCCGTGAAGCTGCCGGGACGGCCCCTCGCGTGGGCCGTGCCGCCGCCGAACTCTGTCGGCTGGCATTCTCGTTGGGCCGCGCCCATGACCTCAAGGCGGTGGCGTCGCTGGCGCTTGAGTCGGCGGCCGAGGGCGCCGGGGCGACCCGAGGCGTGGTGCTGCTGCCCGAGACGATCGAGGAGCGTACCCCGGCGGGCCGGCGGGCTGCGTCCAGTCTCGAGAAGACCGTCGCGATGCCTGCCGACTGGTCACCCACGGCCCTGCCGCCGGGAGTGATCGCCGCCGTACTGGGAACCGACGAGGCGGTGTTGGCATCCACGGAGGTGTCGGGCGGTGGCCGGCTGGCCAGCATTTCGGCCCCCGTGCGGCTGGGTGGGCATGCCGTGGGCGTGCTCCATCTGGAAGTGGATGCCGCGCAGCATGAAGCCACGCCTGACGATCTGGAATTCGTGATGGCGGTCTGCGACGCGCTCGGGCTGGCGATCGACAATCTCGCCGCCCGTGAGATTCTCTCGTCACGGCTCGCCCGATCAGCCGACGAGAATGAGCAGTTGCGTCGGCGGCTCGGTGAGGAGTCGCGGATGATCGGCTCGAGCGCCGGTCTGCGGAATATCGTCGGCCAGATCGAGCGGGTGGCAGCGACCCGGGCGACGGTACTGATCCGGGGCGAGAGTGGCGCCGGCAAGGAACTGGTCGCGCGGGCGATCCACGAGGCAAGCGACCGGCGGACGGCACCCTTCGTCTGCATGAATTGCGCTGCGCTCTCAGAGACGCTCCTGGAGAGCGAACTCTTCGGCCACGAGAAGGGAGCCTTCACCGGCGCCACCGACCGCAAGGCTGGCAAGTTCGAAGCAGCCCATAAGGGCACGCTGTTTCTCGACGAGATCGGCGAAATGAGCCCGGCGATCCAGGCGAAGTTTCTGCGGGTCCTCGAGGGCCACCCCTTCGAGCGGGTCGGCGGCAGTACCCGCGTGCAGGTCGATGTCCGCGTGGTGGCGGCCACCAACCGCCATCTGGAGGAAGCGGTGGCGGCCGGCGACTTCCGCCGCGATCTCTACTTCCGTTTGAAGGTCGTGGAGATCCTGGTGCCGCCGCTCCGCAAGCGGCCGGAGGACATCGAAACTCTCGCGACGCATTTTCTCAAACGGTTTGCGACGGAAACGGGCCGTCGCGTGCGGGGCTTTACTCCAGACGCCTTGGAGGCGATGCAGGCTTACCACTGGCCCGGCAATATTCGCGAATTGCGAAACTGCGTCGAGCGGGCCGTCGTGCTCTCGCAGGACGAGTGGCTCGACGTGCACGAACTGGCGCTCTCCGGCCTCTCCTCTGCTGGCGACACCGGCCGGCATGGCACGGGAAGGCAGACGCCGTTCACGCCGACGACGCTCGACGAGATGGAGCGGAAGCATGTGCTGGCGACGCTCGAGGCCGTGGGGGGCAACAAGACGAAGGCCGCCACGATCCTTGGCATCGAGCGCTCCACCCTCGACCGTAAGATGGCCCGCTGGGCGAGGTAGCAGCGGCGACGGTTGGCCCTTGTGCACCATCTTCTCAGAGCCCGAAATACCGCTTCCAGCCTTCGACATCGGCAGGGCCTGGCTCGGGCGGCTTCGTCTCGGCTGTTCGGCGGCGGGCACGGCGCTGTTCCCGCATCGAGGCCAGCCACTCATCGCTCGACACGGCCTGTGCCCGGCGACGGCGAGCCGCGATCTGCAGCCGTCGGTCGCCCGAGACCACGACCAGACTCGAGGGGGCATCGGCATCCTCAACCAATTCCTCGATCAGCGAATCGGCATCGGGGTATTCCCGGGCGAACCAGACGCGGATGCCACCATGCGTCAGTCGCGCCGGCAGGCCGTCGGGAGCGCGGGCGGCGTCGAAGACCACGATCGTGTCTGCGGCGGCATCGCCAAGCAGGTCGACGAGCATGTCGAGCAGCGCCAGCCGCGACTTCTCGAAGCCACGGGGCCCTCGCTCGTCGCCGAACACACCCGACGCATGCAGCAGGTTGTAGCCGTCGATGATGAGTGTCATACGAGGGCCTTGCGAAGAGCGGACGTCAGCCCCGTCCCAGTCGGTACTTCACCCGGCCCGCCACGATCGTCGCCACCGCCCTGCCCTGCAGTTTCCAGCCGCCGAAGGGGGAGTTCACGCTCTTTGACTGGAACGACTTCACATCGACGGTCCATTCCATTGCCGGATCGATCAGCGTGATGTCGGCCACGGCGCCAGGCTTCAGCGTGCCGCGGTCCACGCCCAGAATCCGGGCGGGCAGCGTGCTCATGCTCTCGATCATCCGCGGCCAGCCGATTTTCCCGGGCAGCACCAGTCGCGTGACGGTGAGGCCGACGGCGGTCTCCAGGCCGAGGATTCCGAACGGGGCGCGGTCGAGTTCCAGCATCTTCTTCTCGGGCGCGTGCGGCGCGTGGTCGGTGGCGATGCAGTCGATCGTGCCATCGACAATGCCCGCGATGATGCCCTCGACGTCGGCTGCCGTCCGCAGCGGCGGGCTCATCTTGTAGTTGGAATCGAAGCCGCGGAGACCCTCGTCGGTGAGCGTGAAGTGGTGCGGGCAGGCCTCAGCCGTCACCCGGGCACCACGCGCCTTGGCGGCGCGGATCAGGCCGACGCCCTCCGCCGTCGAGACGTGCATCACATGCAGGCGTCCGTCGGTCACCTCGGCAAGCGCGATGTCGCGGCCGATCATCACCTCCTCGGCCGCCGCCGGCATGCCGGTCAGGCCGAGCACCAACGACACCAGTCCCTCGTGCATCACGCCGCCACGCGACAGTTCCAGCACTTCCTCGTGGGCGAGGATTGGCTTGTCGAACATGCGGCAGTATTCGAAGGCCCGACGCATCAGTTCGGCGTCGTAGACCGGGGCGCCGTCGTCGCTGAAGGCCACGGCACCGGCCTCCACCAGTCGGCCGATTTCAGCCAGCTCTTTTCCCTCACGGTTGCGGCTGACGCAGCCCACCACGAAGACGTTGCAGGTGTCGGCGCGGGCTGCCTTCTGGCGGATGAACTCTACCGCAGCCTGCGTGTCGATCGGCGGCTCCGTGTTGGGGATGCAGGCGACGCTCGTGAAACCGCCGGCTAGTGCCGCCCGCGTGCCTGTCTCGATCGTCTCGTCCTCCTCGCGGCCCGGCTCGCGAAGGTGCACGTGCATGTCGATGAGGCCGGGGCTGACCACCAGCCCCGTGGCGTCGATCGTCTCATCGGCCGCGGTGGTGCTCGGACCGATGCCTGCCACCTTGCCGTCGCGCACCAGCACGTCGTCGATACGGTCGATGCCCTGCGCGGGATCGACCACTCTGCCGCCCCGAATGAGGAGTGTGCCTGTTGCTGCGGTCATCCGCGGGTCCTCGCATCACTGACCGGTGGCACATGCACGCGGGCGGCGGCC
>CANETO010000103.1 GCA_947440895.1 Planctomycetaceae bacterium
AGGGCCCGGGCAACGATGCTCTGAAAGGGATTGCGGAGCGGCCATTCGATGCCGCAGGTGTCGGCGAGCCTGCGGGTGGCCGGGGGCAGTTGGTCGTGGCAGAGGTTGAGCCGGGCCACCGGCCCCACGACGTAGGGCGTGCGGCCGGGCAGCTGCAGGCTGTGGAGCGCCGTGCTGTGCGGCACCTGCACTTCGGTAAAGTGCCGTTCGAAGTCATCGATGGCGATATCGAGTCCATCCGACGAGATGATCCGGCCCGTCGCGGGCGGGTAGCCGTCGTCCGAACGCAACGCCACGCAGGTGGAGGGGAGTCGAACCGCTGGAAACTCGAACTCCGCTACCTCACGCACAAGCTCGATCGCGGCGGACAGGCCCCACTCCAGATCGGGCACCAGGCCGCGGAGCGCTGCCACGGAGGGCGCCTTGTAAAACCCACCCACGGCCACGTTGACGGGATGGACCGCCCGGCCGCCGACAACCTCCATGATCTGGCTGCCGATCGCCTTGAAACGCATGCCGCGTTCCACGAATTCCGGCCGATCAGCAGCCAGCGTGAAGCCGCTCTCATAGCCAAGAAAATCGGGGGCATGGAGCAGGTGGATGTGAAGGGCGTGGCTCTGGATCCATTCGCCGCAGTAGAGCAGCCGTCGCAGGGCGGTGATGGCGGGCGTGATCTCCACGCCGAATGCCTGCTCGAGAGCCTGACAGGCGGTCAGTTGATAGGCGACGGGACAGATGCCGCAGATCCGGGCCGTGATATCGGGCACCTCGGCAAACCCTCGACCGCGGAGGAGCCGTTCGAAGAATCGCGGCGGCTCATAGATGTTGAATTCGGCGATTTCGATGCTGCCATCGTCCACGCGGATGCGCAGGGCCCCCAGCCCCTCGACGCGTGTCAGCGACTTCACGTTGAAGCGTCGGATCTCACTCATGGCTCGCTCCTTCCAGCCTGTCGCTCTCGGCCCGAAATGCCGGTGACTGGGCGTTGAATGACCGGGTGAGCCTGATGAGCTGCTCCGGTGGAGTTCCCTGTCGTTCGTACTGCCCTGTGAGGCTGACCAGATTGGCTGGTTCACTCGGACCAAAGCAGCCAAAGCATTCCCGGCCGTGTGCTGGACAGATCGCCCCGCAGCCGGCCTGCGTCACCGGTCCAAGGCAGGGAATGCCCTGGGCCACCGCCACACAGACGGTACCACGAGCCTTGCACTCGACGCAGACGCTGGTGGAAGGAACACGCGGCTTCCGCCCGAGAACGAACGATGTGATCAGCTCCACCAACTGCCGCACATCGATCGGGCAGCCACGCAGCTCGAAATCGACCGGTACGTGGTCGGCGATCGGGGTGCTGGTAGCCAGCGTGCTGATGAAGGCTGGCGTCGCATAGACAGCCGAAACAAACGAATCGATCTGGCCCCAGTTCCGCAGCGCCTGGATGCCCCCAGACGTGGCGCAGGCCCCGATCGTCACCAGATACCGACACTGCCGGCGGATCTCCTGGATCCGCTCGGCATCGGCGGGCGTGGTGATGGAACCCTCCACCAGCCCGATGTCATAGGGCCCCTCACCCACCGCCGATCGGGCTTCTGGGAAGTGGGCGATGTCGAGATGCCGGGCAATTTCCAGGAGCTTTCCCTGGGCGTCGAGCAGCTGCAGTTGGCAGCCGTCACAGGAGGCAAACTTGAAGACGCCAAGGCGAAGGTGTGCAGCCATAGTGATGTCGATGTGGGCTTGAGAGGCTGCCGTCAGCACTGGGGAACAGCGAGAAATTGGGCGATGCGATCGAAGGAGAACACCGGGCCGTCGCGACAGACAAACAGTGGGCCAAATTGGCACAGGCCACAGTGCGCCACCGCGCAGCTCATGTTGCGTTCCAGCGAGAGATACACCTCATCGGCCGGAACGCCCCTCGCAAATGCCTTCTCAGCCACCGCCGTCATCATCCGGTCTGGGCCGCAGCAGAGCAGCGTCGTGCTCTGCGGATCGAGCGGCAGCGTGTCGAGCAGTTTGGTGACAAGGCCCACCGGCCCTGACCAGCCGCCCTCGCCGACGTCGACGATCGGGTGCATGTCGATGCCGGCAGCCTTCCAGGCGGCGTACTCCGACTGGAAGAGCAGATCCGCCGGACGTTTGGCGCCATGGATGACCGCGGTACTGCGGCAGGCGGTGGCGTGCCGGGCCAGGGCATCGATCAGCGACCGCTGGGAGGCCAGACCGAGTCCGCCGGCCACGATCACCACATCCCGATCGGCGAGCCGATCCACTGGCCATGGGTTGCCAAATGGGCCGCGGATGAGCACCGGATCTCCCACCTTCGCCCGGGCAAGGGCAGCGGTCACGTTGCCCACCGATCTCACGGTGTGGGTGAGCAGATCGGGTGTGGCCATGGAGGAGCTGATCGAAATGGCCGCTTCGCCAATTCCTGGCAGGTAGAGCATGTTGAACTGCCCAGGGACGAACCGATAGGCCGCGCGGACCGCCGTGTTGTCGAGTACCAGATCGTAGCTGCGAACGCCGCCGATCTCCTCGGCAATACGGACAATCCGTGCCGGGTGTGATCGCCAAGGATCGGTCGCTTGAGCTACGGGAGAGATCATGGTGGGTCGCTGTGGCGCAGGGCCGCCACCTCCTCCGTGAGATCGATACCCACCGGGCACCACGTGATGCATCGGCCGCAGCCGGTGCACCCGGAGGAATCAAACTGGTCGATCCAGCCGGCGAGCTTGTGCGTGACCCATTGCCGGTAGCGCGACGCCGTGGAACTGCGCACGCTGCCGCCGTGCATCCGGGCATGATCCAGTGTGAAGCAACTTGCCCAGTGACGCTCCCGCTCAACGTGATCGCCACTGAGGTCGGCCACCTCGGTGACCGAGGAACAGAAGCAGGTGGGGCAGACAAGCGTGCAATTGGTGCAGGAGAGACAGCGTGTCGCCACCTCCTCCCAGCGTGGATGCTCCATCTGCGCGTAGAGCAGGTCGCGGATGCCGTGCGTGTCGAGGCTGCGTGGGCGGGGAGCGCCCGCCTCAGGCTGGCGGGCATGCATGCTGGCCTCAAGGTCGATCGAAACCTGCTTCGCGGCGTCGACTTCCTCAACCGTGCAGGACACGATGCCGGCATCAGCAGTGGCCAATCTCTGGATCAGCGCATGCCCTGCCGGCGAGCCGATCTGACAGGCAAACCAGCCGTCGCGCTCTGTCAGCGCCAGGTCAAAGCCCGGCTCCACGGCCGGACCGCAGGCCATCGAGTGGCAGAAGCAGGTGGCAGCGGCCCGCCGGCAGTTGACCGCCACGGTGAACAGCCGCTGGCGGCGGGCCTGATAGCCGGGGTCGACGTGACCGCTACCAAGAAAGACCTTGTCCTGGATCCGCAAGGCCGCCATGTCGCAGGCCCGGACGCCGATCACCGCCAGCGGCCGATCTTCTGGTGCATGAGTCTGCTGGACCCATTCGCCGTCGGTGCGAACAAAGCTCGCCACGGTCTCGCGCGCAGGAAAGAGAAAGTTCTTGAGCGAATGGGGTCCGACGACATGATCGAAGAAGCCAGCGGTGGGATCCTGATGGAGGCGATAGCGTCCGCCATCCTGTTCATCGAGCCAGCCGACCGGCAGCTCTGCGATGCCTCTCAGATCGCGGTAGACGACCGCCCCGTCGGCGACCTGCGGACCGACCACCCGGTGGTTTTCGGCGAGCGTTTCGATAAGCAACTGGAGCCCTGCCGGGGGGAGCCGCAGCCAATCACCGATGTTTCGTTCACTGATCGGGGAGGGCGACACAACCATCTGACAGTCTCCAGAAAGGGTACCGTCCACGTTCACTCCGCCACCCATTCTAGCGAGGGGATTGAGCTGGGGGCGACCGTTTTTGAATGGAACGCCAGTGGGTCAGACAAACCGCTTGAGTTGCCTCAGACGGTCTGTCAGTTCAGCCCGAAAATCGGGATGGGCGATCGAAATCAGCATCTGGCCGCGTTCGGCCAGGGTCCGGCCGTGAAGATTCACACTGCCATATTCGGTGACCACCCAGTGCACGTGCCCCCTCGTGGTGACGACGCCGGCGCCGGTATTGAGTTCCGGCACGATCCGCGACACCGTGCCGCCGGCGGCGGTCGAGGGGAGGGCAATGATCGGCTTCCCGCCCCGGCTCATCGCGGCGCCTCGCATGAAATCCATCTGGCCGCCGATCCCCGAATGGATGGCATGGCCGATTGAATCGGCGCAGACCTGGCCGGTGAGGTCGATCTGAATTGCTGAATTGATCGCCGTCGTGCGGTCGTTCTTGCGAATGGCGAGGGTGTCGTTGGTGCGGTCGCAGGGATGAAATTCGACGAGCGGATTGTCGTTCACGAAGTCGAAAAGCCGCTGCGATCCGGCGATGAAACTGGTGACACTCCGGCCCGGGTGGATCGTCTTCAGTCGGTTGGTAATCACGCCTCCCTCCACCAGCGGCACGACGTTGTCGGAGAACATTTCGGTGTGGATCCCGAGATCACACCGGTTGCCCAGTCGGCTGAGCACAGCGTCAGGAATCGCGCCGATTCCCAACTGCAGGCACGCGCCATCTTCAACGAGGGCCGCCACATGCTCGCCGATGGCGGTGGTCACCGGACACGGCGGCTGAACGGAACGGTTTGGGAGTGGGCGATCGGTGGCACAGAACGCAGTCACGTCGGTCAGTGGCACTGCCGAGTGGCCGTGGGTGCGGGGCATGGAGGCGTTGATCTCGGCGAGGACGATCCCTGCCGTATCGACAGCTGCACGCGCCGCGTCGATCGAGGTGCCGAGTGTGCAGAGGCCGTGGCGATCGGGGGGCGAGAGTTGAACCAGAGCCGCGTCGAGACGGACCTGGCCGCTGGCAAAGAGGGAAGGAATGTCTGAAAGAAAGATCGGCACGAAGTCGGCCAGACCATCATTGACCATCCCCCGCAGGCTCGAACCGGTGAACAGCGAAATCGAACGCAACTGTCCCGCGTGGCTGGGGGTGGCGAATGGCACCGGCCCCTCCAGGTGGAGATGCCAGAGCCGCACGTTCTCGAGGTCGGTCCGCCGTGCGAGTGCCTCAATCAACGGCGTGGGCGTAGCCGCCGCACCGTGGATGAAAACGTTCATGCCGCTGCGGATGCTGGCGACGAGCTCGTCGGGCGATTGCGCTCGTGGCTGCCAAGCGAGTGTCTGTCGTGGAGGCATTGGTGATCCCGCCGATTCTCCTGCGGTTCGCTCGGGCGAAGGGAATCAAACTCTCGACATCCAGCTTGGGAAGCAGTGCGGGGGTAGTTCTCAGACAGGCAGACAAGAGGCTCACAGGTTCACGGCCAGAAGATCCAGCAATTGTACCGTTCGCTGTACCAACTCCGGAAAAAAGGTGCCGCCCCGGAGCCATCGGCGGCATGCAGTACCCAGACAAGACTGCTGCGTATCGCGGTGGTACGATACGCCGGGAACAGCGCTGCACGCAGCAGATTCAACGAAGGCTTTGGTAACCGATGTTTCTATCAGTCCGCCATCGTCTGGCCACGTTATTCGATCGGCTGGCGGAATATTCGAAACAAGAGTGGTTCGAAAAAGGTGTCGTGATTGCCGCCACGGGCGGCTTTCTCATGCATCTCCTGCTCATCGCAGCCGTTCGGAATCTGCCCGACATGCCGCAGACGATCCTTGAAGGCGTCGATCGCAGCCCGCTTCATGCGGTCTACACGCCGTTTAGTATCATTCTTTTCTACGAGGTCATTCTCCTCGTTTTCGCGATCGCGAATTCACACACCGGAGAAATCGCCAAGCAGTATCAGATCATGTCGCTCATCATCGTACGCCGTGTCTTTAAAGACATCGGAGGCTTTGAAGACATCGACAACTGGCTGGCAGAATCTGAAGCAGCCGGCGCGGTGTTGCTCGACATGGTGGGTGCTGTGGCGATGTTCGTGATCGTTACCGGATTCACTCTGATTCGCCAGAGGACGCCCAAGATCTCGATTGAGAGAAATCTCGACGGCTTCATCGAACTGAAAAAAGCCGTTGCCGTTTTGCTGCTCTTCGTCCTGGTAGGACTCGCCGCACTCAATTTCGCCAGTTGGTTGCGAATCGTGCCGGCGACGGTCATAGGTCAGCCGCATCCGCCGCAGAATCTTGACCTCTTTTTCTTCCCGCTCTTCTTCGAGTTCATGATTTTTTCAGACGTGTTTCTTCTGATCGTGTCACTGGCCTACTACGATCGGTATGAGTATGTCTTTCGGAACGCGGGGTTCGTTATCTCGACGGTGCTTCTCCGTGTGTCCTTGTCGACACCAAAGCCCTACGATCTTGGCGTTGCGCTCGTCGCCATGGTCTATGGCCTTGTGGTTCTTGGCGTGTTTAGCTGGTTCAGTTCGATCGTCAGGCTGGAACAGGGGAAACCGGAAGGCCATACTCTGCCCGCGGTGAGAAAGAAGGACTCGCACCATGGCTGAATCCCCTATTCCCGAGACGGCTTTCGGTCGGCAGAACCCGTTTGCCGCGCGGCTTCTTGAAAATCGCCGACTCAACCAGCAAGGTTCGAGCAAAGATACCCGCCACATCGTCATCGAATTAGGCTCCGCCGGTCCGAACTACACCTGTGGCGATGCCCTCGGCGTCTTTCCGCGGAACCCCGAGCCTCTGGTCAGTGAATTCATCGAAACGCTGGGCCTAAAAAACGACCCTGCCCTGCACGACACAATTGCAACCTCTGCCGTCCTCAACCGTGTCAGGAAGAAGTTTGTTCGAGCTGTGGCGGAAAAAGCTGTGGGCCCGGCACAGCAGAGATTCCAGGACATGTTTGCCGACGATAAAAAGTTCGACCACTACATTTTCGACCGGGATGTGATCGATGTTCTTCGTGATGCTCCGGGAGTTCATTTTGAGCCCGCGGAAATTCCCGG
>CANETO010000104.1 GCA_947440895.1 Planctomycetaceae bacterium
CTCCTTGGTGTGCCGGCTGGCGTAGATCGCCGACGCATTAATGCAGCCGCGGCCGCTGTTGATCGCGACGCTCTCAGCCATCATGTCGAGATGGCGCTCCCAGTCGTCGACCGCATCGTCGCCGAGGATGATCTTCGAGAATCCCGGCCCATGCACCTGCACGCCGGGGTTGGCCCGATATTGCTCCACCGTCTTCGCGCTGCCGAAGATCATGCTCCGGCGGCAGGCGTTGAGGATCCCCGCGCCCACGTCTGTCGGTCCCGGGTAGAGGCTGATCGCCTCGGCGGGAATGCCCGCCTCGATCATGGCGGCGGACATGCGATACGGGGTCCAGGGCTCCTGGCTCCCGGGCTTCATCACGAGCCCCACGCCCAGCGCGATGACGGGCAGCCAGAGGGTATGGACGCCCGGGGAGTTGCTCGGCAGCACCAGCCCCAGCACCGGCGACTGCGCCTGGTAGCTCACGACCACGCCGCGATGCTCGGTGCCGTACCCCTTCCAGAGGATTTCCGGGGGCAGGCCGCGGGAGAGGGCATCGAGCATTCGGTCCATGTTGGCGAGCACGAACATGTTTTTCTGCATGTTGGCCCGACAGAGCGATTCCGGCAGGCCGGTGGTCGCTGACTGCTGCATCACGAAGTCGTTGGGAGACTGCTTTTCATCGCCGACGGTGAGCGTGCCATGGGCGTAGAGGTTGCCGGCGGTCTGGAGTCGCTCCACGATCTCCTCGGGATCGATGGCCAACAGGGCCGCACGGGCCTGTGCAGCCTTCGGCAGGTCCCGGCCGACGATCGCACCCCCCACCTGGCTCACCTCTGCGATCGTCTCGCCGGTGAGAAAGTGGACCAGCGTTTGCCGTTCGAGCGATTCGTAGGGCTTACCGAACCGATAGGCGGGGAGATGCATGACAGAACCTTTCGCATGGATGATCGCATGGTCAGCGAGGTGCACCTCGCCGGCATCAGGTTGCACGGGCCATGGAGGGCCCTTGCAGCCGTGACGCTAGTAGACCCCGACGGTGGTGGAGGCGGCCAGGGCGCGGAACGGCCGGACACCGCTGATGCCGTCCCAGGGGTACTTGGCGTAGGGGAGTTCACGTTCGCCCTCGTCGCGTTCCAGGAATCCCGGAATGAACGTCTCGTGGGTGAGCGTGGTGAGGCGGACGCGGCCGGTGCCTCCGTACGGGACAACCTCGTTCGTGTTGTCAAAATCGACGACCTCGATCACCGCCCGCGGCTGCGGGGCATAGTAGGCGATCGTGTAGCCGTCGGCCGGCACGACCGGCCGGGAGGCGGCCAAGCCCATGAGCGTGTTGCCGTAGGTGGGGGTCATGTAGGCGCCGTCGAGCAGTTCCTCCACCGCAAACCGGGTCCACTGTGGCGTGAACTCGGTGCCGCCTGAGAAAATGCCGGTGATGCCCGCCTTGCGGAGCGTCGTCCCCTTCTTCTCGAGCGCGAGCGCCAGTGATTCCAGCAGTTTCGGCGTGGTGAACATGCAGCGGATGTCGTGGCCGGCCTCGAGGATTGTGATGGCCTGATCGATGCAGTGCTGCTTGTAGGCCTCGAGGTGCTCCATCCATCCCTTTTGAATGAGCTTAATCACCCACCGCGGATCGAGATCGACGCAGAAGCAGATGCCGCCGCGATGCTGGGCGAGGTGCTCGATCGAGAGACGGAGCCGACGCGGCCCACTTGGACCGAGCATCAGCCAGTTGGCGCCGCGGGGGAAAGATTCATCGGGGAGCGTGTCGCTGAACTGCTCGTAGTCGGTGCGGAAGTCGCGGTGGTTGACGCGTGACTTGGGCACGCCCGTCGTGCCGCCGGTCTCGAACACGAACATCGGCTTGTCGGCCATCCCCTTCGGCACCCAGCGGCGGACCGGACCGCCCCGCAGCCACTCATCCTCAAACGGCGGGAACTTCTTGAGGTCCTCGTAGCATGTCACCTCCTTGAGCGGATCGAACGACAGCGTCTTTGCGTACTCGAGCCAGAACGGACAGCCTGTGGATGGATGGAAGTGCCAGGCCATCATCTCCACGGTGTGGGCGTCGAGCCGCTCGCGGGCTGCGGCCACCGCCGCGGCAGTGGCCACTGCGAACACGGGCGGCTTTCCGGCGGCGGCAGGAACGGCTGGCTGGGAGGCGGACGGTGTCGTCATGGGAAAATTCCAGGGAGAGTGCGAGGCAGGGAAAGGCGGGGAGGTCGCCGGCAGACAGCGGATGACCTGACAAAAAGAACCGCGGGCTTCAGATCAGCCTTCCGCGGGTTTGTCTCCAGGGGGCTGTGGCGGTTGGGCTCCCAACTGGGACAAGAGTTGCAGCACGCCATTGAAGTGAGCGAGTCGCGGGCCGTATCGGTCGAGGAAATCGCCGAGGGCATAGTCGCTGTCGGAGAAGCTCTCGGCGTTGTCGTAGGCCTCGTTGGCAATA
Organism: Planctomycetaceae bacterium; assembly: GCA_947440895.1. GTDB lineage: Bacteria > Planctomycetota > Planctomycetia > Pirellulales > UBA1268 > CAMCQY01. The sequence continues at coordinate 2,429 of CANETO010000104.1, forward strand.
TTCGACAGGAACTCGATGTGCACCTTCGACAGCGACTCGGAAGCATGCCGGCAGGCTTGGGCCAGCTTCGGGTTGGCTTCCTTCCACGCCTTCAGCTCAGCGGTCCGCTGCCGCTGCTGGAGCGAGACCTGATTGACGAGTTCAGCGAGCAGTTCGCACGACCTGTGCTGGAGACCAATCATGTCGCGGAGCAGCCGGTTTGTCTCCGAGGCGTCGGCCGTCGGCATCATGACGGGGATCGTGGGGCTGACCGTGATGGCGGAAATATCGAGTTGGGTGCAGACCGGTGGGACGTCGTTCATGAGTGCTCTCGCGGCGGTGGGGCTCAGCGGCTTAGCTATCTTAGGCAGCATGGGGGTTTCTTTCCACGGACTGACGTTTTAGAGGGCCTCGCCGTCAGGGTTTCCCCAGCCTCCGTTTCGCAGCCTGCCCGGGGCGGGAGGCGGGAGATCGGGAGAGTGCTGCTCAAGTGGCTGTGTGGGATGCCCGATGGATGGATCGGTGGAGGTTGGCCGCAGGGACGCGGCTGCCGGGCGCCGGGCGGAGGGATCGCTGCAGATGGAGCAGAAGTCAGCCGAGACAGTGATTGGAGCGGTGGTGGAGCCCCGGGCCTATGGGTTTCTCACGGTAGTGGAGTCGGGCACGCATGGCGTCTTCGGCGGCTACCTGCTGGTGGACCCGTGGGGGCGGCCGCTGGAGTTTCATTGCACGGCACCCGTGAAGGTGTCGCGGGCGCAGCAGATTCTCTTCGGCTCCACGCTCCAGTCGCACCTGCATGGCCAACAGATCGGCGGCACGCTGCTGGCTGAGAGCACCGTGACACCGGACGTGGTGCTGACCGATCTGGAGCCGATGCTGCATGTGCGGAGCCACACCAAACTGCCCGTCGCGCTGGTCAGAGAAGCATCTGCGGACTTGCCCGCAGCCACGTTCGGCAGCCTGGGGGGCACCTCCAGTTTCACGATCGGCAATGCCAGCGTGAGACCGCATGCCACCGACGCCGCCCGGGGGGATGACCTGCGTGAGCGGCTCGAGGAACTTGCGGCCGCTGTCGATCTCTGTGAGCCGTTCGAGCGGATTCGCGCCGCGATCGACGAGGCGCAGCGGCGGTGACCGTGTCGGTGACCGTATCGGTGGCCATGTTTGATTGTTCGTTCGAAGAGCCCGATGGAGTGTTCGATGACAGTAGACTCCGCGGAGAGCCGGCCGGTGCATTCGTGGCGGGCGACGGACCTGGCGCTGCCCGGGGTGGCGGTCGTGCCCCGCGTGGAGCCGCGGATTGCCCGGCCAGCGGCGCTGCGGTTTCCCATCGACGTGCCGCGGCCCGCCGTGATGCAGGTGGACCTGCTCGACACGCGCCCGTCCGTCCGCAGTTTCTGTTTCCAGGCCCCGGTCGCTCCACCGCCGACGCCGGCCCGACGCAGGGCTCACAATTCCGACTCGGCTGCGACGCTGCTGCCCGCCCAGCCTTCTAAAAGATCGGAGGCCGAGGGAGAGGCAGAGGCAGAAGCCCCGGCCGCGACGCCCAAACGCACGCGGATCGCCCCGCCGGCTGACGTTGTCAAGCTCTCGGAGCGGTTTTTTTATCTGCTGCAGCCCGATCTCGAGACCATCCTGGAGACGAGCAGCCTGGAGTTTCCGCGGCAGCCGTTTCCCTTCCAATTCGACGGCATGGCGTTTCTGATGCCGCGGCACGGCGCCGTGCTGGCCGACGAGATGGGCCTCGGCAAGTCGATGCAGGCGATCTCGTCGATTCGGCTCCTCGTCAGGTCGGGGCAGGCCCGCCGCGTGCTCGTGGTCTGCCCCAAGGGCCTCGTCTCCAATTGGACACGGGAACTGGCTGATTGGGCGCCCGAGATCCTCGTTGCCGTGATCGAAGGCGACCAGCAGCGGCGGCGGTGGCAATGGTCGCTTGCCGACGTACCGGTGAAGGTCGCCAATTACGAGGTGGTCGTTCGAGACCGGGATCTGATCGCAGAGCTTGGACTGTCGTTCGATCTGATGGTTCTCGACGAGGCGCAGCGGATTAAAAACCGCGAGAGCCAGACGAGCGAGGCTGTGCGGTCGGTGCCCCGCCGTCGGAGTTGGGCTCTCACGGGCACGCCGGTGGAAAACAGTTCGGACGATCTCGTGGGCGTGTTCGAATTCATCGCGCCCGGCCATCTCAACGAGCGGATGTCGCCCAAGGTCATGGGGGCCGCCGCTGCCGACCATGTGCTCCGGCGTACCAAGGACAAGGTGCTCAAGGACATGCCGCCACGGCTCAACCGTGACGAACGCATCGAGCTGACGCCCGAACAGCGGGAGACCTACCGTCGCGTGGAAGAGGAGGGGGTGCTTCGGCTCTCCACGCTCGGGGAGGAGGCGACGATCCAGAATGTCTTCGAGCTGGTGCTTCGACTCAAGCAGATCTGCAATTTCGACACGTTCACCGGGGAGAGCGCGAAGCTCGACTGCCTGCAGGCCGACCTCGAAGAAATCCACGCCAGTGGCAAGAAGGCCCTCGTGTTCAGCCAGTGGGTGGAGACACTCGGTCGTCTCCGCGGCAGCCTCTCCCGGTTTGGGGCCCTCGAATACCACGGTGGCATGTCGACGACCGCCCGCGACGATTGCATCCGGCAGTTCAAGACCGAGAAAAAACATTCCGTGCTGCTGCTCTCCTACGGCGCCGGCGCCGTGGGCTTGAACCTCCAGTTCTCGGAGTATGTGTTTCTATTCGACCGCTGGTGGAATCCGGCCGTCGAGGATCAGGCGATCAACCGGGCCCACCGCATCGGGGCCGCAGGCGCTGTGACGGTCACCCGCTTTCTCTCGGCGCACACGATCGAGGAGCGGATCGACGAGGTGCTCAGGCGGAAGCGAGACCTCTCCGACATGATCCTCTCGCAGGCCGGCGTTCCGGCCGCCAGCGGTCTGACGCAGGACGACCTCTTCGCGCTCTTCAAGCTCGCCCCGCCCCGGGCCCCAGCGATCCGCGCCGCGGCATGATGACGGATGACGTGGTGTGTGCGTGGGGTACGATAGGTGTGGCATGGCCAAGCACGCTCGCCGAGGCAGCCCTGCCCACAGACCATCCAGCCCATCCTGATCCAGCACCTCGATGCCATCCACCTACGACTACGACGTGATCGTGATCGGGGCCGGCCACGCCGGCGTCGAAGCGGCGTGCGCGGCCGCCCGACTCGGCGCCACCACCGCGCTGCTCACCACCAACTGCGACACCGTCGGCCAGATGAGCTGCAATCCCGCCATTGGTGGCGTCGGCAAGGGGCAGTTGGTGCGCGAGGTCGATGCCCTCGGCGGCGTGATGGCCCGCGCCATCGATGCCACGGGCATTCAGTTCCGCGTGCTCAATCGCTCCAAAGGGCCGGCCATGCACGGCCCGCGGGCGCAGGCCGACAAACGGCTTTACCAGATGGAGGTGAAGCGGATCGTCGAGGAGACCGACAACCTCGACCTGCGGCAGGAGACGGTTGAGGATCTGATCGTCGAGGAGGTTGCAGCGGCCGGACGGCGGCCGAGGCGGATCGTCGGCGTCCGCGTCCGTGGAAATGCCGAGTATCGTGCCCGAGCCGTCGTGCTCACCACGGGCACCTTTCTGCAGGCGGTGATGCACACCGGCGAGGCGCAGGTCCCCGGCGGTCGGGCAGGGGAGGGGACCACGTCGGGGGTGAGCCGGTCGCTCGCCTCCCTCGGCTTCCGGATTGACCGTTTCAAGACAGGCACGCCCTGCCGACTGTCGGCACGGTCGATCGATTTTTCACAACTCGAGGTGCAGGCTGGCGACGAGCGGCCTCAGCCATTCTCCTTCCTCACCGACAGGATCGAGCAGGAGCAGATGGCCTGCTGGATCACGCGGACGTCGCCCGAGATCCACGATCTCATCCGGGCCAACCTCCACCGCGCGCCGATGTATTCGGGCCAGATCCAGTCGCGCGGGCCCCGCTACTGCCCGAGCATCGAGGACAAGGTGGTGCGGTTTGCCGACAAGGAGAGCCACCAGCTCTTTCTGGAGCCGGAGGGTCGACGGACGCAGGAGGTCTACGTCAACGGCATCTCCACGAGCCTCCCTCGCGACGTGCAGGATGCGATGATCCGCCTGGTGCCGGGGCTCGCCCGGGCACAGATCATCCGCTACGGCTATGCCGTTGAATACGACTACTGTCCGCCCGACCAGCTCACCGCGTCGCTCGAGAGCAAGCACGTGACGGGGCTCTTCTTTGCCGGCCAGATCAACGGTACCACCGGCTACGAAGAGGCCGCCGCACAAGGGCTGGTGGCCGGTGCGAACGCGGCCCTTTTGCCGGCTGGCCGCGAGCCGCTCGCGTTGGCCCGCGAGGATTCCTACATCGGCTTGCTGATCGACGACCTCGTCACCCGGGGTGTGGACGAACCCTATCGCATGTTCACCAGCCGC
>CANETO010000105.1 GCA_947440895.1 Planctomycetaceae bacterium
AGTGGTCGCAGCTTGAGGCCGCGACCGTGCCGTTGGCGTTGGCTCGTGGTGGGAATGCGGCCTCGCGGCTGTTCGAGTCATTTGTGAATCGGGGGCCCCACGGGAAGGCCGACGCGCTCAAGGCGATGGCCCTCGGCTTCACCGACCAGGATCTGGCGGCAGGGGCCGACCGCGGTCTGGTCGATGCCCTGGAGGATCCCAGCCTGATCGTCCGGCGGTATGCGATTCAATCGCTCGTCGAGGTCACCCAGCCATCGGCCGTGGATCGGGCGAGGTATCGCCCCGACGGTCTGCCCGAGATGCGGCAGGACGGCGTGCTCTGGTGGCGGGGGCAACTGGAGAAGGGACTCATTCGCCGCTCGCCCCGCGCCGTTGGCACCGCCGCTCCGGCTGCCGACAAAGCGGCCCCGATGGCCGAAGAGGAATGAAATTCCAGCCGTTTTCGCGGCCTGTGGCCGCGCCGCGCACTTGGTTTGTGTCGACTCCACAAGGGGTGCTATGATCGTTCCCAGATCGGGACGTATGGCCCGCACTCTCAGGGCCTCGGTGTTCGCTTCAGCCCCCCCGGGACGAGCGTTTTTCGGCCCAAGTGTGCGGGGTTGAAATCCTAGTCTTTTGTGGCCGGCGGTTTTTGCCAGAGAAGGGAATAGTCGCGTGCAGATCAACGTTTCAGCAAGGCACGGTCAGCTCAGCGGAGCCACCCAGTCGAAAATCGTCTCGAAAGTCTCCCGTCTGAAGCGATACTTCAGCCGCCTCACCGCCCTGAATGTGACGGTCGACCTGGAAAATGATGCCCTGCCGGCGGTTGAAATCGTCGCGTCCGCGGAGCATTTTCACGACATGGTCAGCCGCGAACATGCCGGTCAGCTCTGGCGGAGCGTCGACGGGGCCGTTCAAAAGCTCGAGCAACAGCTCAGAAAACACAAGGAGAAGGTTCTGGATCACAAGCACGTGCAACCCACGCGCGAATCCTGAACGCGAAGAGCATGAAGTTTTCCGATTTTGTGGCCACGGACGCGATTCGATCGCATGTCGATGCCGGCACCAAGGAGGGTGTCATCCGGGAGATGACGCAGTCGCTCGTCAATGCCGGTAGCATTGCGGCAGCCGACTACGAGAGCATCGTCAAGGCGATCATGAAGCGTGAGGATCTGGGCAGCACCGGCATTGGCCGAGGTGTAGCCGTTCCCCACACCAAGCACCCGAGCGTGAGCCGGCTGGTGGGCACGGTGGCGGTGAGCCACAGCGGCGTCGACTTCGAAAGTCTCGACGGCGAGCCCGTTCAGCTGTTTTTCCTGCTCGTGTCGCCGCCGGACCGTCCGGGGGATCACTTGCGGGCGCTCGAGAACATCTCTCGGCAACTCCGCGATGAGACGTTCTGCCGGCAACTGAAGTCGGCCAAGGGGCCGGTGGACATCCAGCACCTCCTGGAGGAGGCCGATAGCCACGGTGTGGCATCGTGACGGTTTCTGTCGCAGGGCGAGGTGAGGGCCGACAGGCCGAAATTCTGAACAGCATGAGTGATCGCATGGGTTCACGGGAAGACATGGTTTCACGCGAGGTCGTGGTCGGGATGCCGCAGGGCCTGCATGCCCGGCCTGCCGATCAGCTTGCGCGGGAGGCCCGCAAATGGCAGTCACGGATTGAATTGCTGAACGACACACAGCGGGTCGACGGGAAAAGCATCCTCGAGGTGCTGACGCTCGCGGCGGAGGCGGGCACCCGGTTGATTGTGGAGGCGACGGGGCCTGACGCCCACGAGGCGCTCGAGGCCATCGGCGTGCTTTTCGACCGAAATTTCAACGAACAGGAAAATACCGAAGGCCGGTGACAGCGGCCGGATTGTTGCGGCGGGCGCCGTGGTCATGCCTTGATTGGTCGGTGGCCAGTTCCAGCCGTGTTTTGATACGCATTTCATACCGCAGTTCACACGCAGTCTATACAACGAAGGAGCCGCAACGAGCCGCGAGGCGCGAGTGCCGCAGGGATTCTGATTGCCGCCATCATGAACGCATGAGCGCGATCTCCCGCAGCGACACGCCGCAGCCTGCGGGCGAAATGCGCCCCCAATGCTCAAACTCCAAGGAATCGCCGTTTCGCCCGGCGTCACGATCGGCGAAGCGCTTGTCCTCGATAGCGAGGGCTTCCGGATCCCGCGCCGCTTCGTGGAGCGGAGCGCCGTCGATACAGAGCTCGCCCGGCTCAATCACGCCGTGGCCGAAACCGCCCGGGAGATCGAGCGGAACCGCGATGCGATCCGGGCCGAACTCGGCGAGCAATACGCCGCCATCTTCGATGCCCATCTGGCGATGCTCCACGACGCCAAGCTGCAGGATGAATTGGCCACGGCGGTCCGCGACCGCAATTGGTGGCCCGAATACGCCGTCAGCCGCACGCTCCGCCGCTATGCGAAGGTGTTCCAGAATCTGGACAACCACATCTCGCAGCGGGCCCACGATATCTACGACATCGAGAAAAGCCTGCTCCGCAACCTGCTGGGGCAGCGGCGCGAGACGCTCGCCTCGATTTCGCAGCCGGTGATCGTGCTGGCCCACAACCTCACGCCCAGTGAAACGGCCAACCTCGATCGGCAATTCGTGCAGGGCTTCGCCACCGAACTGGGCGGCCCCGGCAGCCATACGGCAATCGTGGCGGAGGGGCTCGAGATTCCGGCCGTCGTGGGCATCGGGCCGTTTCTGGCCGACGTGTCGGGCGGCGAGCCGGTGATCCTCGACGGCAACCAGGGCATCGTGATCCTGCAGCCCGACGAGGAGACGATCGCCCGCTACCGCATGGAGGCCGAGGCTGCCCGCACGGTCGCCAAGAAGCTCGACCGGCTGCGTGATCTCCCGGCTGTGACCACCGATGGCGTGCGGATCCAGATCACCGGCAACATCGAGTTTCCCAGCGAGGCAGAGCAGTGTCTCAGTCGCGGGTGTGATGGCATCGGCCTCTACCGCACCGAGTTTCTCTACCTGACGAGCCGCCACGAGCCGACTGAAGAGGACCACTTCGCCGCCTACCGCGACGTGGTGCAGGCGATGCATGGGATGCCGGTCGTGATCCGCACGATCGACCTGGGGTCGGACAAGATGCTCACGGCGTCGAAGTCGGAGGAGGAGCGGAATCCCTGCCTCGGGCTCCGCAGTATCCGGCTTTCGCTGCGGCAGCTTCCGATGTTTCGCACCCAGCTACGGGCCATCCTCAGGGCCAGTGCCCTGGGCGACGTGCGGGTGCTCTTCCCGCTCGTTTCGACGATCGTGGAATTGCGCCAGGCCCGCATGGTGCTGGCGGACGTGATGGAAGATCTGGCCGAACACGGCATCGCGTTCAACGCGAAGATGCCCGTCGGCATGATGGTGGAGACGCCGGCCGCCGTGATGATGCTCGATGCATTCATCAAGGAGGTCGACTTCGTCTCGATCGGCACCAACGACCTGATCCAGTACACGCTGGCGGTCGATCGTGGCAACAAGGAGGTGGCCGACCTCTACAACGCCTGTGATCCGGCGGTGCTGCGGCTGTTGCGCCGCTCGCTGGATGTGGCGACCGAGGCCGGCGTGCCGGCCACGGTATGTGGTCAGATGAGTGGCAGCGTGATGTACACGCAGCTGCTTCTGGGACTGGGCCTGCGGCAGTTGAGTGTGCCGGCGAGCGCCATCCCCGAAGTCAAGCAGGTGATCCGAAGTGTTTCGGCCGCCGAATGCCGCGCGATTGCGGAGAAAGCGCTGACGATGGTCGCCGCCCGGGAGGTCAAGGCCTACCTGCGCGACCAGCTGCGTCGGCTGCTCGCAGAAACGGTCTCGTAGCAGCAAGGCTGCCCACGCGACACCCTTCCCTCGGGAGGGGCCAAGTCATCGAAAGGAAAACGGATATGAAACAGGAAATGCTCATCAATGTGTCGCAGCCGGAGGAATGCCGGATCGCGATTATGGAGGACGGCGTGCTGGAGGAGCTCTACGTGGAGCGGACCAGCCAGGACAATCTCGTCGGCAACATCTACAAGGGCCGCATCGTCAACATTGAGCCGAGCATACAGGCGGCGTTCGTCGACTTCGGCGTGGGCCGCAATGGCTTTCTGCACATCAGCGACGTGGAACCGCAGTATTACCGGCAGGGTGGGCTCGATCCCGACAAGGCGTTCGAGGCCGGTGAGGCCGGCAGCCGCGCCGGCGATGCCGAGGATATCGAGTCGGACGACGGGAAGCGGACGGCCACGCGGCGGAAGCCCCGGCTGGGCGACAGGCCGCGGGTGAAGCCGCCGATTCAGGACGTCTTGCGGCGGGGCGACGAGGTGCTCGTGCAGGTGATCAAGGAGGGCTTTGGTACCAAAGGCCCAACCCTCTCCACCTACATCTCGATCCCGGGCCGCTACCTCGTGCTCATGCCGCCACTGGGCAGGGTGGGCGTGTCGAAGAAGATCGACGACGAGCATGAGCGGCGGGTACTCCGCGACATCATGCTCGCACTGCGGCCGCCGAAGGGGGTCGGGTTCGTCGTCCGGACGGCCGGCACCGAGAGGACCAAGTCGGAGATGGCCCGCGACATGGCCTACCTGCTGCGGCTCTGGAAATCGATCGTGCGGCGGATGCGGAAGTATTCCGCGCCGATCGACATCTATCAGGAGTCGGACATGATCATCCGCACGATCCGTGACATGTTCACGGAGGACGTGGGGCGGATTCTGATCGACGAACCGGCCGCCTATGAACGGGCCCGTGAGTTTCTCGAACTGGTGATGCCGAAGTATGTGTCGCGGCTGCAACTCTACGAAGGCAAGGAGCCGCTCTTCCATCGCTATGGGCTGGAGGAAGAGATCGGCCGCATCCATCAACGCAAGGTGCCGCTCAAGGGCGGTGGCTCGATCGTGATCGACACCACCGAGGCACTGGTGGCGATCGACGTTAACTCCGGCAGCTTCCGCACCGAGAAGTCGGCGGAGGAGAACGCCTATCAGATGAACCTGATCGCGGCGAAGGAGATCGCCCGCCAGTTGCGGCTCCGCGATTTGGGCGGCGTGATCGTCAACGACTTCATCGACATGCGACGGGAGAAATACCGGCGTGGCGTGGAGAAGGCGCTCCACGACGCCATGAAGCGGGACCGTGCCCGGACCAAGATTCTGCGCACGAGCCCCTTCGGCCTGATCGAGATGACCAGGCAGCGGATTCGGCCGTCGCTCAGGAAGAGTATCTTCCGCGACTGCCCGACCTGCTCGGGCACCGGCATCGTGAAGACCGCCGAGAGCATGGCGATCGAGGTGATGCGGACGCTCCAACTCTCCGCGACCCGGGACGACATCGCCCGGCTCAATGTGACGGTGCACGACGAGGTGGCGACCTGGATCAACAACCGGAAGCGTCGGGAAATTGCCCAGTTTGAAGATGCCACGCACGTGCAACTGCACGTCACGGGCAAGGAGAGCGCCTCGCCCGAGCACCTGCTCATCGAGGCCTGGGATTCGAGCGGCCGCACCGTGCGGTTTCCGTAAAAACCCGGCTTTTTGAGCCCCACTCGACCCGGGGCCGGTCCATTGCTACGCTGAGAGGCTCGCAAAAATAGCCCATACGGGCCCAGCCCCGTCCCCCCCACGTTTCCTTGAGAGTGGCATCCACCATGGCCAAGTCTGCTTCGACCAGTGAATCCTCGACCTCCGCTGCCAGCATGGCGGGCGCCGGCCATCATTACGCCATCGTCGTCGACGGTGGTCGGCAGTATCGCGTCAGCGAGGGCCAGGTGCTCGACATCGATTTCCGCCATCTGCCGGCTGGCAGCGAGGTGGTATTTGATGAGGTGCTGGCGGTGAGCAAGGCCGGCAACCTGACGCTCGGTGCGCCGGTGGTGAAGGGCGCGAAGGTGAAGGCCGAGGTGGTCGGGATCGTGCAGGGCAAGAAGATTTACGTGCAGAAGTTCGCCCGCCGTAAGAACTACCGCCGCCGCACCGGTCATCGCTCGATCTCGACAAAGGTTCGGATCGCGTCGATCGGCTGACGCCGGCTCGCGGCATGCACACGGTGTCCCCGGGCTTCCGCCCGGGGCTTTGATGGGACGTGGTGGATTGTTTCCCACCAAGCCCCCGGCGGGAGCCGGGGGACTCCGGGTATGACCCCGCCCCACGTTCTACCTGGGCCGTCGTCGGGTGGCGAGGCACCAATGCCCCGCTGTGTTCACGCCTAGCCGAGCATGTCGGCCAGAGGGCCGCCGCGGCGGCAGAGTTCGTCAACGCGGGCCGACACCGCCGGATCCTCTTCGACCGGCGGCGCGTGGTGCGGCTTGAGCCGGGCGTCGATCACGAGCGGCCCCCGGCAGCCCCAGTGCTTCTGGTGCACCGCCGCATCGACGCCGTGGACGTCGGCCGCGGGGTTTGACCGGGTGAACGTCAGCCAGAGGAAGTTTTCCAGGCTCGCCGCCGCGAAGTCGCTGTCATCGACGACCACCACCAGCGGCCACGACCGCAGCGGATGCTCGGGAGCAATCGCCGCCGCGAGCCGCTCGACGTCGGTCGACCACGGCGCGGTCGTGGCCGTTGCCCAGATGCTCTCATCGTTCGGTGACTCAAGCCTGGGCCGTGGTTCGATCCGCGGACCCTCGACCGCCACGACGCCGGGCAGGCAGACCCTTGGATTGCGGAAGCCATCGGGCAGCGAGATGCCGGACGTAAGTTCGCGCGGCAGAGTGCGAACGGCCGGACCGCGGGCCGCGACCACGAGTTTCGACCCGGCGTTGAAGCCGCTGCCTGAGTAATCAAGGGTGTCGATCGTGGTTTCGGTATGGAAGTGGCAGTCGCGGCGCCAGTCGACCCGCTCGAGCAGGTGGGCGAGGAAGGGGGCCACGTCGTGGGCA
>CANETO010000106.1 GCA_947440895.1 Planctomycetaceae bacterium
ACTGCCCGCTGCCTCGGACTGGCCGGCGCGAAAGTGGCCGTCAACTACGCCAACTCTCGCCCGCGGGCAGAAACGGCCCTGGCCGACCTGCGATCCGCCGGCATCACGGCCGACCTCTTCCAAGCCGACGTCAGCGACGAAGGTGGAATCGACCGCATGTTCACAGCGATCGAGAAGTCTCTCGGACCGGTCGACGTCATCGTGGCCAACGCCACGCCAGCCCAGCCGCAGAAACCGATCGAAGAATACGACTGGGCCTTCTACCAGCAGATGCTCGACTTCTTCGTAAAGAGTCCGTTCCTGCTCGCCCGGCGGGCTTTGCCAGGCATGAAGGAGCGGCGGCACGGCCGACTGATCAACATCACGAGCGAAGTCTTTCTGCTGGGTGTCTCCCCCTTCTCCGCCTATGTTGCGGCCAAGGGCGGGCAGGTCGGCTGGTCGCGGAGCATGGCCCGCGAACTGGCCCCGTTCGGAGTGACGGTCAACATGATCGCTCCGGGCTGGATCCCCGTGGAGCGGCATCTCAACGATCCCCAGGCCGACAAAGACGCCTATCTGGCCACGATTCCCGCAGGCCGCTGGGGAAAGCCCGAGGAAGTGGGCTGGGCGGCCGTCTATCTGGCCAGTCAGGAGGCGGCGTTCGTGACCGGCCAGAGCATCGCCGTCAATGGCGGCAAGACGGTGTGGTAGGCACAGCCCGGGCTCGGGTGATCTCACCTCCTGCGTCTGGCCGGGGCCGACAGCTCGAAAGTACACTGTCTGGATGATGTTCCGACGACCATTCACCGATGGGTTGGCCGCGTTGCTGATGATGGCCGGCTGCTGTCTGACTGCGGCCGCGGCGCCGCCGGCGACCATCCGCCGGCTTCCCCCCGAAGGCCTCGACCCGGCCGTGCTGGCCGCGCAACTCGATGACGCAGACAGGCAGGCCTGGGAGGAAGTGCCCGCGAGACTGGAATTGCTCCGGCAGCGACTGGCAGGACTGACGTTCGCCGACGAGAAAGCCCGCGCGGAGATCGAGGTTTTTCTCAAGGCGGTCGACCATGCGATCGCCGGCAACGAATGGTGGCAGCCGAAGGATCTCGAGCGGGCATCCTGGGCGCTCGACATGGCGGCGGAGCGATTAGGGCAGATCGAGGCAGGCACCGCCTCCTGGCGGACGCAGACAGGGCTTCTGCCGCTCGGCTTCCGTTCGCAGCTGGATGGAACTGTGCAACCCTACGGCCTCTGGATCCCGGAAGGGCTCGACATCACCCGCCCGGTCCCACTCTGGATCTGGCTGCACGGCCGCGGCGACAAGGAGACCGATCTCGCCTTTCTCCATGGGCGGGCCCACAAGCTGCCGGAGTTTCAGCCCGTCGATGCGATCGTCTTGCTGCCATTCGGTCGGTATTGCAACGGCTGGAAGGGGCCGGGCATGGTGGACGTCTTCGAAGCGATTGCCGCCGCTGGAACGGTCTGGCCGATCGATCCCGACCGCATCGTCCTCGCCGGCTTCTCGATGGGCGGAGCCGGCGCCTGGAACATCGGGGCCAGACGAACGGACCGCTTCTGCGCGGTCCACGGCGGTGCCGGCTTCGTCGACACCCGTCGCTATCTCGGCATCGACCCGGCCACTGTGCCCGCGTATGAGGCCCTCCTCTGGAGCACGACCGATGTCCCGCCCGTGGCTCGTAACCTGCTCAACCTGCCTGCGATCGCCTACTCTGGCGAGCTCGACAGACAGCGGGCGGCCAGCGAGATCATGGTCGAGACGCTGGCCGCCGAGGGGCGTGAGTTGCCGCATGTGATTGGGGCGGGGATGCCGCACAAATACGACACAGCGTCGAAGCAGCGGATTGGGGAGTTTCTCGCGCGGGCCACGGCGGCTGGCCGGCCGCGTCTGCCGTCGACTGTCACCATGACCACGACGACGCTGGCCGATTCGCGGCTGCACTGGGTCGAGGCGATCGGCATGGCGGAGCATTTTCGCGCCGCGAGGATCGACGCGTCCCGCCAGACGACGCCGCGCGGCGGGGAAGTGACCGTGACGACGAGCAACATCACAGCGTTGACGCTTCACGACATGCCACCGGGCGTCGTCGTCACCATCGACGGCAGCGAACTGCCAGAGGCTCGAGACCGCGGAACGTCCATCACACTCGCCCGGGAGGGGCTGGTGGCCGAAGGCACCTGGCGGCGGATCGCTCCGGAAGATCTGCCGCCACTCCGCAAGCGGCCTGGGCTCACCGGCCCAATCGACGACGCCTTCAACGCCCCGTTCATCGTGGTGGGCCCGACGGGAGCGGGACTGCACCCCACCGTGGATGCGTTCGTCACGCAAGAGATGGCCCATTTCCGCAATCGCTGGCACGACCTGTTTCGCGGCGAGTTGCCGGTCGTCCCCGCCGAGGATGTCACAGAATCGATGATCCGCGAAAAGCACCTGGTGCTGTTCGGCGATCCCCAATCGAATCCACTCATCGCCCGCGTGCTGACCGGCCTGCCACTCGCATGGAACCAAACGGCCGTGGCGGTCGGCAGTGGCCCGCAGCCCGTCGCCACCGGTGCCGCCGCCAGCCACGTGCCGGTGATGATCCATCCCAATCCGCTCGCGCCGCCCACACCGCATGATCCCGGCCGCTACGTCGTCCTCAATTCCGGCATCACTTTCCGCGAGGATGACGATGTCTCCAACGCGCGGCAGACGCCCAAGCTGCCCGACTGGGCGCTGGTGGATATAAAGACAGCGCCCGATGGGAAGCAGCCCGGTCGGATCACCGCAGCGGGGTGCTGCGATGCGTTGTGGCGGATCGGGGCGCCGTGAGGGGAGAATCGCTGGTGGTGACAACCGTGCGGTCGACCGTTCGCCACATCTGCTGCGCCGGCCTGGCCGCGGCGCTCGTGCTGCCGGCTGCCACCGGGCGTGCTGCCGATGCCGATCCCACCCCGGTGACGCTGCTGCGGCAGCAGTGCGGCGACTGCCACTGCGACGGAGCTGCCGAGGGCGGCGTTGACGTCGGCGGACTCCTCGATCGGCTGACCAATGCCTCGCGGCCACAAGGGACTGGGGCCGATCCTGATCAGGCAGCATGGCTGGCGGTCTGGCGCAATCTCCGAGCGGAGACGATGCCTCCCGCCGATGCGCCGCATCCCACGCCGCATGAGCGGCAGAGGCTGGTGCAGTTTGTCGAGCGTGATGTGCTCGGTGTCGATCCGGCCCGGCCCGATCCCGGCAGCGTCGTGCTCCGGCGACTCAATCGTGTCGAATACGCCAACACGCTGCAGGATCTGACGGGGCTGGAACTGAACGTCCTCGACACGCTCCCCGCCGACGACACCGGCTACGGGTTCGACACGATCGGCGACGTCCTCTCGATGTCGCCGCTGCTGGTTGAGAAGTATCTCGCGACGGCGACGGTGGTGGCGGAGAAACTGGTCACCGTTGCCGTGCCGGTCATCGACCGGGACAGGAGCGGTCAGCCGCTGCCCCTGGACTATCCCAAGAGTGTCCGCTGCGTCTTCGCCGCCGGTCCTCGACCTGACGACAAGTCACTGCGTGCAGAGCATCTTGCCACGACGGTCAGGCGTCTTGCCGAGCGGGCCTTCCGCAGGCCCGTCGACCAGGCAACGATCGACAGGCTCGTAACGCTGGCTCAAGCAAGCGATGACGGGCCCGGCGGCACATTCGAAACGGGAGTGGCTGCCGTGCTGACGGCCGTGCTCTCGTCGCCCCGGTTTCTCTTCCGGGTGGAGGCGGAGTCGGCTCCTGCAACGGACGGCCAGGAGTTGCCTTCTGCTGTGCTGGTGGATGAATTCTCGCTCGCCTCGCGGCTGTCCTATTTCCTCTGGAGTTCGATGCCGGATGAGAGGCTCTTCGAGCTCGCTCAGGCCGGCCGTCTCCGCGCCGAATTGCCGCAGCAGATCGACCGGATGATCGCCGACCAACGCAGCGACGCCTTGATCGGCAGTTTCGTCGGCCAGTGGCTGCAGACGCGGGATGTCGAGGGCCTGGCGTTCGACTTTCTCGCGATCACAGGCGGCGGTGATCGCAAAGCATTGGAGAAAATGTTCGGGAGTTCGCTTCGTCGAGCCATACGGCAGGAGACGGAGCAACTGTTCGCCCATCTGCTCCGAAAGAATCTGCCGGCCACCGACCTGCTCGTGGGCCGCGACACCTTCCTGAATGCCGAACTGGCGGCGTTCTACGGCATTCCCGGGATCGAAGGGAAGCAGATGCGGCAGGTGACGCTCGATCCGTCCAGCCACCGCGGCGGACTTCTCACGCAGGCCAGCATTCTCGTGGTGACTTCGAACCCATCCCGCACCTCGCCGGTGAAACGCGGCCTGTTCATCCTCGACAATCTGCTCGGAACGCCAGCCCCTCCACCGCCTCCCAACGTGCCTCCACTGGAAGACGTGGCGGACGGTGCATCGCTTGGCATGCGCGAAATGATGGAGCTCCATCGCCGCGACGCCCTCTGTGCCTCCTGCCATGCCCGGATGGATCCGCTCGGACTGACGCTGGAGCCATACAACGCCATTGGTCAGTGGCGGGGGGACGCGGCCGACTCGCTCGACACCAGCGGCCGGCTGATCACCGGCGAATCGTTCGCCGACGCCGGCGAACTGGCAGCCATCATCGCCGGCCCCCGCCGCCGCGATTTTTACCGCTGCCTGACGGAAAAACTCCTCACCTATGCCCTAGGCCGGGGAATTGAGTATTTCGACGCTCCGGCAGTCGATACTATCGTTGATGACATGGAGAAGGACGGCCGCCTGGCAACCGCCGTGCGTGGGGTGGTGGCCAGCGTGCCGTTTCAGATGCGGCGGCCCGCCGTGACTCCTCCGGTCAATCCATCGCCACCAGCGTCCGTCGCCGAGGAAACACCATGAACACCGCTTCAGGTCCGCAGAGTTCCCCCGGCGGAATGGGCCGGCGCAGGTTTCTGGCCAACACGGCCCTGCGGGGAATGGGCGTGTCGATCGGCCTGCCGGTGCTCGAGTCGCTCTGGCACCAGCGCAGCGGCACGGCCGCCACGATCTGTCCGGCCGGCCCGACCCGCATGGCTTTCGTCTACGTTCCTAACGGCGTCAACCTCGAGCACTGGCGTTCGGAAGGGGAGGGACGAGACTACACACTCGGTCGCACGCTCGAGCCCCTCGCCCCCTTCAAGAGCGATTTTCAGATCGTCGGCGGCTTGGCGCACCGCAATGGCTTCGCCGGTCCCGATGGTGCGGGTGACCATGCCCGCGCCACGGCCACGATCCTCACCGGCATGCGGCCGCGCAAGACGGCGGGAGCCGACATCCGGGCCGGCATCTCGGTCGATCAACTGGCGGCGGCCGATGTTGGCCACGCAACACGTTTTCCATCGCTCGAGCTTTCCTGCGACGCCGTCCGCAGAAGCGGCTCCTGTGACTCGGGCTATGCCTGCGCCTACTCCTTTAATATGTCGTGGCGCAGCGATCATCAGCCTGCCACGCCCGAGACGAATCCACGGTTTGTGTTTGAACGGCTCTTCGGCGCCGGCCGGGGAGCAGATCGGGCCAGAAATCTCGCGGCCCGCAGCAGCCACCAGCGTTCGATCCTCGACTTTGTGATGGACGAGGCTGGTTCGCTCCGCCGGCAGTTGAATGCCAATGACCAACGAAAACTCGAAGAGTATCTCGCCGGCATCCGCGACATCGAGCGGCAACTGGGACGGTTCGATACGTCGGCTGCAGAAGGAGTGGCGGATCACGACCTGCCCACCGAGCCGCCCCCTACCACCAGCGATCACATCCGGCTGATGGCCGACATGATGGTGCTCGCGTTCCAGACCGACTCCACTCGGATTGCCACGCTGATGCTCGCCCACGACGGCAGCAATCGGTCATTCCCGGAGATTGGTGTGGGCGACGGCCACCATTCGCTGTCGCATCACGAAAACAAGGCCGACCGGCTTGAAAAAATCGCCAAGATCGACCGGTTCTATGCGGAGCAGTTTGCCTACCTGCTCGGCCGATTGCGGAGCGTGACCTGGGCCGATGGCCGGACATTGCTTGACGACTCGATGGTGGTCTATGCCAGCGGTCTCTCCGACGGCAATCGCCACAGCCATGACGATCTGCCCGTGATCCTGGCGGGCCGCGCGGGCGGTCGGCTGGAAACTGGCCGCCATCTCGTGCTGCCGGGCGAACAGCCGATGAGCAACCTGTTCGTGACGATGCTCGGCCTGATGGGCGTGGAGCGTGATCACTTCGGCGACTCGACAGGGCCTCTCGACTCAGTGCTTGCCTGACGGCAAGCCCTCAAGTTCTCAGGCCCATAGTCGCCCCTCCATGCAACGCAACCAATCGCTCGACGCCTACCGCGGCTCTGCCATGCTCTTGATGATGGCAGAGGTGCTCCACCTGCCGCAGATCGCCAAGGCGTTTCCCGACAGCCCTGCCTGGGCCTGGCTGGCAGCCCAGCAGAGCCACGTCGCCTGGGCCGGCTGCTCGCTGCACGACCTGATCCAGCCCTCGTTCTCATTTCTGGTGGGTGCGGCCCTGCCCTACTCCCTCGCCGCGCGGCAGTCGGCAGGGCAGACGGAACGGAGCCAGTTCGCCCACGCGCTATGGCGGTCGTTCCTGCTCGTGGTGCTGGGGATTTTCCTGCGGTCCACCAACCGCCCGATGACCAACTTCACGTTCGACGACACGCTCACGCAGATTGGCCTGGGCTATCCAATTCTGTTTCTGCTGGGCCGGCGGCCACCGCAGTGGGCCTGGATCTCCGTCGGCGTCATCCTCGTCGGCTGCTGGCTGGCCTGGATGCTCTATCCTCTCGTGCTCACGGGCTCCGCGGCCGACGCCTGGGTCAAGCACAAGAACCTCGG
>CANETO010000107.1 GCA_947440895.1 Planctomycetaceae bacterium
AGATCTCCACGCAACGTCTCTTTTCGGCCGATCCCGACGCCGTCGATGGGGGCGATGCCCGCGAGGTCAACAGCCGCGTCGTCCACGAGACCACGGCGCGGGTGATGGCCATCCTCTCCCAGCTGGCCATCGTGGCGGGCATGGTCATCATCGGCTGGCGACACTTTGGCGCCGTCCGCCTTGGGATCGCTCCGGCCGTGCTCTACCTGCTCCTCCCGTATACCGCGATCATGACAGGCCGCGTGGATCACGCCTTGCCTGGAGCGTTGATCGTATGGGCCATCGCCTCCTACCGCCGGCCATTCGTCTCGGGTGCTCTCATCGGCTTGGCGACCGGCACGATCTACTATCCGTTCTTCCTCTTGCCCCTCTGGTGCGGCTTCTACTGGCAGCGAGGCATCCGGCGATTCGGCCTGGGAGTCGCTGCGTCGATCGTGAGCCTGATCTTCGGCCTCTGGTTCACGTCGCCCGACTCCGCCGTCTTCGTCGGCCAACTCCGGCAGATGTTCGGCTGGATCTTCCCCAACGAAGTATCGCAGGAAGGCTTCTGGGCACTGCCCTACAACGACCCCGTGTTCCGGCTACCCGTGCTGGCTGCGTTCATCGCCATGATCTCGACGCTGGCCATCTGGCCGGCGCCCAAGAACCTCGGCACGCTGATGAGCTGCACCGCGGCCGTGCTGCTCGGCAGCCAGTTCTGGAAGGCCCACAACGGCGGCCTCTTCATGGCCTGGTTCCTGCCGGTGCTCCTGCTTGTGATCTTCCGCCCCAACCTCGAGAATCGCGTGGCGACACTCGTCCTCGACGCTGAGTGGTTCCCGAAGCGTCGCCGGCAGTCACCGCCACTGGTGATCGATCGCGCCGCCTGACGGAGTCCGTCACCCGCGCCGCGGATCAAAGTCCGGGGGCAGCTGGCGATTGGCCAGCCACGCCTGCCAGGCCGAGGTGTTCCACGCGAAGTTCTCGCCAGTCAGTCTGACGAGAGCCTCGAGCACCCGCTGGTTCTGCACGCGGGTCTTCTGGCGTTTTGGCCCCGAACCCATGGAGAGTCCGCCGCCTGAGGGCGTGAACGTGGCGGTCGTTGAGCCCTCGGCCGCGGCTCCGCCGACCATCGCAACGTGGTCCGTCTCGAGCACCCCGATCAGCGGCGCGATGGCCGACGTCGAGCCGAGCCGGCCGAGCGCCTCCGCGGCCCGGTTGATGCGGTCGTTGTCGGCACCACCCAGAGCCCCCACGATCGCCTGCGCGGCCATCTCGGGACCGCTGTCTCGCAGCCGCTCCACGGCCAGAATCCGGGTTTCTGGATCGGCGTGGTCCACAGCCACGGAGACCAGCGTCGACATGGCCTCCCCGCTGCGAATATGCGACAGCGCCTCGATGTAGCAGGCCCGCACGCGGGGCATCCGCTCCTTGGCAACCGCCGCGGCAAGTGCCGGCACGGCAAACGGGTCGGCGATCTCGCTCATCTCCTCGGCAGCGGCTTCGGCCTGCTTCTGGTCATCGAGTCGCTTGCGCAGCCGTTCGAGCCGTATGAGCCATTCCTTCTGCGCGAGGTTCACACGGTCGGCCCGCTCGATCAACTCGATCTCCTGCACGGTCCGCCACATGCTGCGATACCGCACGAGGCCGCGGGCAGTCATCAGCTCCTGAGGGGTCGGCGGTTTGTCCGCTACCGTTTCCGCTGAGGGCTCGGCAAGCGACTCAGGCTCATCCCCGCAGACCGACTCTGAAACCAGCGACGTCAGCACGAGCGACGTTAGCAGGAGCGCCGTCAGCACCAGCCACGCAGCGATCATCCGCTGGAGCCGGCAGAGCATCAAAGGAATGGAACGGACTGGCATGGCATGCCCTGCAGACAAAGGCTTCCTCTGAAATCTATCGGCAGGAAAGGGTGGGCACAGCATCAATCCGGCTCCCACGCCCCATCTTAAAGCCCTCTGCCGGCATCCTGAATCGCCAAAATATAGGCTGAAAAGATGCGAAAGACGATCATCACGATCAGGCCCGCCACGGCAGCCCAGACCAGGAAACCGGCCCCGCGGGCCGCGGCCTCGAAGCCCTCCCGGGCCTCTTCGTCGAGCTGGCCGGCGAGACGGTCGAGCACCTCGGACGTGTTGCCGGTGGCCTCGCCGACAGCGATCACCTCGAGCACCCGCAGGGGAAACCGCCGCGTGCGGTCGAGCGATTCCGCCAGCGAGGCACCGGACCGCAGCCGTTCCTCGACCGCAGCGGTATCGACCGCGAGCCCGGGGGCCACGGTCGACGCGAGCTGGAGCAGCCGACCGACATCGAGCCCCGTGCCGCTGGCCAGCGACGCCGCTCGGCACCAGGACGCCGCCTCGGCTGACCGTGAGGCCGCGCCGATCACGGGGATGCGGTCGACGACCAGCCGCACGATGCCATGCCGTCGCCAGTTGGCCACCGCCCACCCGCCGAGGATGCGGACGGCCACGGCCACTCCGCCGACCAAGGCCAGATAGATGAGCAGGCCCCGGACTCCGCGGAGCCCGATCCGCAGGATGTCGTAGGACATCATGCCCGCCATGAAGATGAGAAATCCGACCACGGCGACCGCCACAGCCAGCTGGAATGCCGGACCCACCAGGCTGCGACGCAGTTCCCTCGTCGTGCGGACGCCTTGATGGAGCACACGCGACAGCTCACGGAGTGTTTCCGCCTCGTGGCCGGTCCGGTCGCCCACGGCCACCATGCCGCGGACCAGCGGTGAAAAGGTCGCGCCGGCGGTCCCGAGCGACTCGGCCAAGGGGCTCCCCTGTGCGAGTGATCGGGCCACCATCTCCATCCGCGGTCGCCAGGCGGCGGGCACGCGGGGGATCTCCATCTGCCACGCCCGCCGCAGATCGATCCCTGCCCCCAGCGCGATCGCCAGGCGACCGAGCATGTCGGCCACCATCGCCCGCGGCATCTCCCGACGTGTGAGCATGGTCAGGGATTTTACGGGTTCGCTCACGCCCGTGGCGACACGATTCCATCATTTCTCTCAATGGTGTCGCGGCCCCTCCCCCGTGGCGACAAGATTCCATCTTGTCGGGATTCACGCCTGGTATCTGGCCCCGCCTTCCGCATCTGCTAAAAAGTTGCGTGAAGTCTGTGTCCCTCCTCAGCCCCCTCGGCCCGCCTCGCTCCCCATGAAAGCCACGAAAGCGCACTGGCCGACCGTGGTGATCGTGGGCGTAGGCTTGATCGGAGGCTCGATCGGGCTGGCACTGAAGGCACGAAAACGCGCCGGCCGGGTGATCGGTGTGGGCCGTTCCCCAGCCTCGTTGGCCGAAGCAAAGCGGCTCCACGCGATCGACGAAGCCTCCACGGATCTCGCCGCCGCCGTCGCCGTGGCGGATCTGGTCGTGGTGGCGACCGGCGTGGCATCGATCCCGGGAATCCTCGACCAGGTCGATACCGCAGCGCGGCCGGGCACGCTGGTCACCGACGCCGGCAGCACGAAGGCGCGGATCGTCGCCGCTTGGGAGAAAGGTCGCAGCCTTCGCGGAACGCGGAAGAGCGGCTCATCCTTGCGGGGAAGGCAGGCCCGTTTTGTCGGCGCCCATCCGGTGGCGGGCAGCCACCGCCGCGGGCCGGCCGCCGCCGATCCGCAACTCTTCCAAGGACGGGTCACGATCGTAACGCCGGCCGCGGCCACGCCCCCAGCAGATGTCGAGGCCATCACCGACTTCTGGTCGGCTCTGGGCTCGAACGTCGCGACGATGACGCCCCGCGACCACGATCGGATCCTCGCGATGACCAGCCATGCGCCGCATGTTGTCGCAGCAGCGGTGGCCGCTGCTACGCCGGCAGAGGCGCGGCCGTTTACGGCAGGCGGCTGGCGGGACACAACTCGGATCGCCGCGGGTGATCCCGAACTCTGGGCCGACATCCTGCTCGACAACGCGCCGGCCGTCGCGCGGGCGCTGTCACGGATCGCCGGTGTGACCGAAAAGATTCTCGACGCGCTCGAATCAAACGACCGTCGCCGGCTGGTGTCATTACTCATGCGTGCCAAGGAAGACCGCGATGCTCTGGGAAGTTGACGTTCACCTCCGCGATGCCGCTGCCGACCATGCCGCGCGGGCGGTCGTCGCCGGCGCCGCCGAACTGGGTCTGACCGACTGCACGCGGGCCAAGGTCGCGGCCGGGTGGCTGATCGAGGGCGACCTGTCGCGGGCGGACGTCGAGCGACTCGCAGCTGCGGTGCTCACCGACCCGGTCACCGAAACGTTCGTCGTGGCAGAGGCTGGCGACGCGGCACTGATGGCTCCGGTCACGACCAGTGGGCAGCCGGGGGACGCAGCCAGTCTGTCGACTGTGCTCCATGTGCTGCCGCGGGCAGGCGTCACCGATCCGGCCGCCGAGACCGCGCAGGAAGCCTGCGGGCTTCTGGGCCTGCGGCCGTCCGCCGTCCGCAGCATCCGCAAATACTGGCTGCCGGCACTCGACACAGAGCAGGCCGACCGTCTCGCCTGGAAGCTGTTGGCCAGCGAGGCGATCCACGACGTCGTGATCGGCCCGCTCCCGCTCCGCACGCTCGCCGGCGGTCGGCCCTGGACCTTCTCGCAGGAGACTGTCTGCCTCGCAGGCCTCGACGATAAGGCCCTCGACACGCTCAGCCGTGCCCGCTGCCTCGCCCTCTCGGCCGCCGAACTCCACGCGGTCCGCGACCACTTCCAGAGCCTCGGCCGCGACCCGCTCGAGATCGAACTGGAGACCATCGCGCAGACCTGGAGCGAACACTGCTGCCACAAAACGCTCGGCAGCCCGATCGACCATGTCGGCCCGTCAGGCGCCGTGCGGTATGACAATCTCCTGAAAGAGACGGTGTTTGCAGCCACGCGGGAGGTGCGGGCGCACCTCGGCTCCAATGACTGGTGCGTGAGCGTGTTTCGCGACAACTCGGGCGTGGTGCGGTTCGACGGCGACCACGACATCTGCGTCAAGGTGGAGACGCACAATCATCCCTCGGCGATCGAGCCCTACGGCGGCGCAGCCACCGGGCTCGGCGGCGTGATCCGCGACGTGCTCGGCACGGGCCTGGGCGCCAAGCCAATCGCCAACCTCGACGTCTTCTGCGTGGGACGGCCAGACACGCCCGCCGCCGATCTTCCGCCCGGCGTGATTCACCCCCGCCGGCTGCTGGCGGGCGTGGTGGCGGGGGTGCGTGACTACGGTAACCGCATGGGCATCCCCACGATCGCCGGCGCCGTCGCCTTCGATCCCGGCTACATCGGCAATCCGCTGGTCTTCTGCGGCACGGTGGGGATCATGCCCCGGAACACGGCCGAGGCCAGCGTGCACCCGGGCGACCTGGTCGTGGTGGCTGGGGGTCGCACCGGCCGGGACGGCATCCACGGCGCCACCTTTTCAAGCGTCGAACTGTCGAGCGAGAGCGAGAGCCAGTCGGGCGGCTCGGTGCAGATCGGCCATGCCATTCACGAGAAGATGCTCGCCGACTTCGTGCTGGAGGCGTCGCGCCAGCGACTCTTTCATGCCATCACCGACTGCGGTGCCGGCGGTCTCTCAAGCGCCGTAGGCGAGATGGCCGCCACGCTCGGGGCTGAGGTCGATCTCGACCGCGTGCCGCTCAAATACGACGGCCTGTCCGCCACGGAAGCCTGGATCTCGGAGGCCCAGGAGCGAATGGTGCTCGCCGTGGCTCCCGCCGACTGGGAGAAACTCGCCCGGGTCGCGGCCGACGAGGGTGTGGAGGCCACGGCCATCGGCACCTTCACCGGCGCCGGCAGGCTCGTGCTCCGCTGGGAGGGCCGGACGGCCGGCGAACTCGACTGCCACTTCCTTCATGAAGGCCGACCGCGGCGGCGGCTGGCATCGCGATACGTGCCACCGGCGGTGGCACCGGTGGTGTGGACCGGCATGGCCGACGACTCGCTCTCGGCCTGCCTGCTCGACCTGCTCCGCGCACCCGACATTGCCAGCAAGGAATGGATCATCCGGCAGTATGACCACGAGGTGCAGGGCTGCAGCATCGTGAAGCCGCTGCTCGGACCAGGCGCGGGCCCCGCCGACGGCACCGTGGTGCGCGGCGTGCTGGGCAGAGACCGCGGCATCGTGCTCGGCGTCGGCCTCCGGCACCGTCTGGGCACGCTCGATCCCTACCAGATGGCAGCCGGCGGCATCGTCGAGGCGATCGCCAACGCGGTCGCCGCGGGCGCCGATCCCTCCCGGATCGCCCTGCTCGACAACTTCTGCTGGGGCGACTGCCGTCGCGAAGAATCGCTCGGCACGCTCGTCGAGGCCTGCCGCGCGTGCTACGACATGGCCATCGCCTTTGCCGCTCCTTTCGTGAGCGGGAAAGACAGCCTCAACAACGTGTTCGCGTGGACAGACGCCAGCGGCACACACCACGAGCGATCGATTCCGCCCACGCTCCTCGCGACGGCCATGGGGCAGGTGGAAGACGTTCACCGTGTGGTCACGCCAGATCTCAAGCATGCCGGCAACCGCCTGGCCATCGTCGGCATCTCCCGGGGCGACCTCGCCGGCAGCCAGTTGGAACTGGTGGGCCGCGTCCGTGGTGGCCGGGTGCCGGAAGTCGATGCATCGGCCTGCCGTCAGGTGTTCGAGTCGGTGGCGGCAGCGCAGCGGACGGGGCTCGTGGCCGCCTGCCATGACTGCTCCGACGGCGGGCTCGTGGTCGCGGTCGCAGAAATGGCGATCGCCGGAGGGGCATCCGCGCGGGTCGAACTCGCCAGCGTGCCGCTCGCGTCCGCCGGCTCCGCAGCGACTGGCTCCGAAGCGAATGGCTCCGCACTCCACAGCGATCTGATCATCGCCTTTACAGAGACACCGGGCCGCTTCAT